>JAYYEV010000083.1:0-30730 GCA_036159515.1 Bacteroidota bacterium
CAAATCATGGCGTATATTTTAATCAAAATAGTTCAACTACAGGTATTGAAAATGCTATAGACCTGGCATTATTGGGGGCAAATACAATTCTCCCTTCAAAAGAAAGCAATTCTCCCTATTTATTTCCCAATCCATCAAATGGTGAAATACGATTAATAACAAACGGCAATGAACTTCAACCCATTGAGTTTCAAATTTACTCTACTAGTGGAAAACTTATGATTCAAAATACAATTAATCAACAAGAAAAAATAAAATTGGATGCATTACCTAATGGCAATTATATACTGCGATTAAAAGAAAATTTTGATTATAAAAAGATGATGTTTAACCTCAACAGGTAAATTGAAAAAGTTAATAACCCTAACGGTTCTTGTTTTTTATTTTAATAGCTCATTTTCACAAGGTTGCTGTTCTGGTGGTACCACTAATCCTATTGCAGGTGGGGCAGCAACAGGAGTATTAAAGCAATATCAATTTGAATTATCAACAAATCATCAATTTTTAAGCTCTGATCGGTTTTATTTCCAATCAGACGACACAATAGGAGCTTTTGACCATTTTTCGTCCAATTATTTATTTATAAGATTAGATTACGGACTTTCTGATAAATTTACTTTTTCCATGGCTAGTGGATATTTTTTAAACAAATCAAAGTTTGATATTGAACAACAAAATACATTGACCGACACCATTAGTTCAAGCGGGGCTTCAGATCTTATTATTCTTCCAAGGTATGTGGTTTTAAATAAGTCAGCAGAAAATAAAAAAACAGAGATAACGATTGGTTTAGGAATGAAATTGCCTTTAGGTTCACATAATGATTCTTCCTTGATATATTCTGGTCAATTGGGGGATTTTTATGCTATAAATCCTTTTATTGCACAGACAACAAATGGATCGATTGATATTATTTTTTACAGTTTTCTTTTTCGTTCTTATTTTAAACAAAAAATAAATTTGTTTTCAAATATTTTACACGTTAAAACAGGATATAACTCATTGGGGCAAAAATTTGGTAATTATACCAGTTTAGGATTATTTGCTTCTAGAAAGCTTTCTTCTAATTTTGCCTTAACATTGCAGTTAAGAGCAGAACTGATTAATAGAATGGTGTCTGCACAAAATGTTGATTTATCTTTATACAATATAGACGTAAATTCCACAGGTAGCTATAAAGTATTTTTCGTCCCTCAATTAACTTATAACAAGAGAGATTTAGCATTTTTCATTACTTCTGAACTTCCTGTTTATCAATATGTCAATGGCACTCAAATGGGCTCAAAAATTCAGCTGACTTCTGGCATAAATTATCGCTTTAAGATTAAAAAATCTAACTATACTACTGAAGAAAACAATTAATTTTTAAAATGATTTTCCAATGAAAAACTTACTAATATTTTATTCTTTTTTATTCTTTTCTATAAACACAATTTCTCAAAATGAAGAAAATAGAGGATACAAAGTTAAGGTAGGTGATCCTATTCCCCCATTGATACTTCATATGATAAATGGAGAAACTTGGACGAATAAAGATCTAAAAGATAAGACTGTTGTCATCCAATTTACGGGTTCATGGTGTAGTGTTTGTAAGAAAGAAATGCCTGAATTGGAATCTAGAGTTTGGCAGAAATACAAAGAAAAAGATTTTGTGCTCATTGGGATAGACATAAAAGACACAAAAGACAGAATGATTCCTTTTATTGAAAAAACAGGCGTTACTTACCCCATTGCTTGGGACCCAAAAGCTGAAATCTTTGACTTATTTACTCTAAAAGGAGCAGGAGTAACAAGAAATATTGTTATAAATAAAAAGGGTGAAATTGTTTTTCTTACCCGATTATTTGAAGAAAGAGAGTTTCAGGCTATGATTGATAAAATTGATGAGTTAGTCAATCTTTAAATTTCTTTTTTCAAGTTGAATCGTGGTTCCTACAACCGCCACAACACAAACAAAACTAGCGATTATACTTCCAATAAATGGGATCAAATAACAAAGTGCAAAAACGCTTCCTAAGCCGATAGAGAACCACATGTTTTTCCTTACAAATTTTGAACTTTCCCTAACAGATAGTCTATTTCTTTCATTCGTGTAGTCAATAAAAGTATATCCATAAAAATAGGCTGCTGTAAAGAAATTTCCTACAGCAGCAATGATCCATCCAAAAACAGGTATAAAACTTAATATAAAAAAGCCAATTACAAATAACAACTGAAGCATCATATTTCTTAGGGCAATCAAAACAGCCCGAACCACATCTCTTGTAATTTGTAAGATGTCAAATGGAAATTCCCTTTGGGTTATGATTCCAGCCGTTCTTTCAGATAAGTAGGCTAAAATGGGAGAAAGTATGATTATAGTAAAATAACCTCCAATAAAAGGAAAAACAATAAAAAAAATGATTTTGGTAGTAATCCAAATAGCCCAATATAACATGGAATTTAATACAGATTTAAACCAGCTTACGTTTTCTCCTTTTGCTCCAAAATAATCTGCTATCCAGTTATTTAGATTCTCACTTAACAAATCAATGAGTTGAAACCCTATAAAAAAGAGACCTATGTTAAGTATTAATGGGTAAAAGAAATAATGCCATAAGTTATGCTTAAACATGAAGCCCAGCGCTTCTGTGTAACACTGAATACCATTACCAAAAGAGGGTTTGTTTTGTTTCATTTTACAAATGTAATCAACAGCCTAATAATCAACCTATGAATTATATTACATTTGCACACTTTAATTTCAAGTCATGTGTGGAATAGTAGGTGCATTTAATATAAATCAAAGCAGCGATAGCCTCAGAAATCAAGTGTTGGATATGTCTAGAAAGATAAGACATAGGGGGCCTGATTGGAGTGGGATATATAGTTCTGAAAACACCATTTTGGCACATGAGAGGCTAGGAATTGTTGACCCATCATCTGGGAAACAACCCATTTTTTCGGCAGATAAAAAACGTATTTTGGCAGCCAATGGTGAAATTTATAATCATAGAGAAATTAGAAGAAAGCTTTCAGAAAATTATGCATTTCAAACGGGATCAGATTGTGAGGTGATTTTGGCATTGTATGAGCAAAAGGGAATTCGTTTTTTAAATGATTTAAATGGCATTTTCGCATTTGCCCTTTATGACGAAGAGAAAGAAAATTATTTGATAGCAAGAGATCATATGGGTATTATCCCTCTTTATATGGGTTGGGATAAAAATAAAGTATTCTATGTTGCCTCAGAGCTAAAAGCATTAGAAGGGGTATGTGAACAGATTGAATTATTTCCACCAGGACATTATTTGACAAATAACGATTCTAAACCAGTAAAATGGTATAATCCTAATTGGATTGATTACCAAATTGTCTCCAAACAAGAAACAAACTTAAAATCACTAAGAGATGCACTATGTCAAGCAGTAAAAAGACAATTAATGTCTGATGTTCCGTATGGGGTGCTTTTATCAGGTGGTTTAGATTCTTCGATTACATCTGCTGTAGCAAAATTATATGCTGATAAAAGAGTGGAATCGGACGATCAAAAAACAGCTTGGTGGCCCACACTGCATTCTTTTGCTGTAGGATTAAAAGGTTCTCCAGATTTAAAAGCAGCTCAAAAAGTGGCAGATTATATTGGCACTGTCCACCACGAAATTGTTTTTACCATTCAAGAGGGATTAGACGCCATAAAAGATGTAATATATCACTTAGAAACATATGATGTGACAACCATCAGGGCTTCAACACCTATGTTTTTAATGGCTAGAGTTATTAAATCTATGGGTATAAAAATGGTATTATCTGGTGAAGGATCCGATGAGATTTTCGGAGGGTATTTGTATTTTCATAAGGCACCTAATGACAAAGAATTTCACGAAGAAACGGTGCGAAAATTGGATAAGTTGCATCAGTACGATTGTCTAAGGGCAAACAAAGCGCTAGCTTCTTGGGGTATTGAAGGCAGAGTTCCTTTTTTAGATAAAGAGTTTATGGATGTAGCTATGAGTATTAATCCAAAAGACAAAATGATAACCGAAGAGAGAATGGAAAAGTGGGTATTAAGAAAAGCCTTTGAAAATCTCCTTCCAGAGGAAGTTGCTTGGCGACAAAAAGAGCAGTTCTCAGACGGAGTAGGCTATAGTTGGATAGATACGTTAAAGGAAGTAGTTGAAAAAGAAGTTAATGATGAAATGATGAGCAAAGCGAGCTCAAGGTTTTCAGTTCATACCCCAATGAATAAAGAAGAATATTATTATAGAACTATTTTTGAAACTCATTTTCCATCAAATGCTGCAGCATTGACGGTCCCCTCAGTACCATCTGTAGCATGTAGTAGTCCTACTGCTTTAAAATGGGATAAATCTTTTCAAGGGATGAATGATCCCTCAGGAAGAGCCATCAAAACACACCATAAAAGTTACTGATTTTTAACACACTTTTTTTGTTGATACTTTCTTACTTTTATGTAGTTGAAAGTTGTTAAGTTAATCATCATATTTTGTCTGATTCAGCCGTTTTTTCTCACCGCTCAAGAATCAAAGGTGGACAGTGTTTTAATGGATTATAATGTGTTTTTCAAAAAAATGGATCAAAATTTTGTTGACGAAATTAATTCCGAAGAGTTCATGGTTCGTGTCAAAAAAGCAACCATAAAACAATTAGATCCACATAGTCATTTTTACACTAAAGAAGAATCTATTTCTAGAATTAATGCTTGGAAGGGCATTAGTTATGCAGGTATAGGTGCATCGATTAAAGAGTCTACAAATGGTGTAATGATAGAATATTGTAAAAAAGGGTATGGTGCTTCCGAGCAAGGATTACTACCAGGTGATATCATAATTCAAATTGACAGCACTTTTTGTAAAGAACTAAATTTCAAACAAGTTGTTTCTTTACTTAGAGGTAAGAACCATTCCACAGTACAAGTTGCCGTTAAAAGAGGAGAACAAAAAATAACAAGAACTATTGAGAGAAAATATATTATTTCTAAATCTGTTTCTTTTGCAGATACGATCTCAAAAGGAATAGGGCTAATAAAGGTAGATCAATTTTTGAGAAGTTCTGGTGAGGAATTTCGAAGGCAAGTTAAGAAAGTAGTAGAAAAAGGAGCAGATAAATTGATCATAGATTTAAGAGGTAATATAGGGGGGTTAGTAACAGAAACAGTTAAAGCCCTAAGTGCAGTTTTGGAGGAAGGCACCCTGGTTTATACACTTAAAAGTAAAGACGAAAAATCAAATTACAGTGATAAAACTAAATCACCACCTGTAAGTTCAGGTATACAATTAGTTTTAATTGTAGATCATAAAACCATTTCTTCTGGAGAAATTTTTTGCGGAACTATCCAAGATTTAGATAGAGGGGTGTTGATAGGAAAGAAGACTGCAGGCAAAGGAATAGTGCAGGGTACCAGGTATTTTAATGACGGCTCTAGTTTGTATATTACAGCAGCGAGGTATCATTTACCTTCAGGCCGATGTATACAGCGAACAGATTACTCTAAAAATTATAATTCCAAAAAAAATATGGTTATCAAAAATGATTCTTTTGAATCAAGAAACGGCAGGAATTTAAGTAGTGCTGATGGGATAATTCCAGATATAGAATTAGATTATTCAGCGACCCCATTAGCTATTACATCAGCTATTGATAAGTCAGGTTTAGTTTTCGAATTTGCTGTTGATATAATTAGAGCGTATCAAGGTGATGTCTTTAAAAATTGGAAATCCATTTCAAAGGATTGGATTGAATTTCTAAATTTTAACCATCAAAGAATTAAACTGGAAAAACACCAAGAATTTTTAAAATTTGAAAGTTTATTTCAGGATAACAAAAGAGCTAAGCGAAAAATAGATAAGTTATTACTTGAGCTGGAGAAACAAAAGTTGTATGAAATTAGGGTGAATCAAGAAGTAATCAAGTCTATTTTATATCAAAAGTTAATTTTATTTACCTCTTTCAATGAAGGTGTTTACCAGTATCTTTCTCAAAGTGATTTATGGATTCAAGAAGCCATTCAAATTCTTAATTCAAAAGACACTTACTACCAAATTTTAAATTTAAATTAAGGATAAATAACAATAAACATCGCTTCATCAATTATATAAATATGTAACTTACTTATTCGTTTTAGTAGGATAGTAAAAGAGATGGGGAAAAAAAAAGTTGCTATTGCAGGGGCTACTGGATTTGTTGGACGTTGGTTTATAGAGAGATACAAATCTAAATATGAAATCATTGCCCTTTCTAGAAGAAAAGTTGACGTTAAAGACATTGATGTTCATTGGCGTGTAGTTGATTTATTTTCCATTTCAAGCAGCATTGAAGCGCTAAAAGGTGTTGATTATGCGGTGTATTTGGTACACTCTATGCAGCCGTCGACTAGACTAAATCAAGCAAGTTTTGAAGATACCGATCTGCTATTAGCAGATAATTTTTCAAGGGCAGCTAGCGTATGTAAGGTGAAGCAAATCATTTACTTAGGGGGAATATTACCAAAGGATGACAAACGTTTATCAAAACACCTAAAATCAAGATACGAAGTAGAGCAAGTTTTAGGGTCAAGAGATACTCCTTTAACCACTATCAGGGCAGGAATTATTATTGGACCAGGAGGCTCATCTTTTAAAATCGTTAAAAAACTGGTTCAAAATTTACCTGTAATGGCTTGCCCAAAATGGACGTTGTCAAAGAACCAACCTGCAGACTTAGAGTTGGCACTAAGTTCCATTGACGTGGTTATTGGTAACGATTCGTTTTATCACCAATTCATTGAAATAGGAGGTGATGAGGTGGTAACATATATGCAAATTTTAAAAACAACAGCAGATGTAATGGGTAAAAAAAGATGGATTTTTTCAGTTCCCTTTTTTTCTTTAGGTATGTCAAAGCTTTGGGTGGGTTTATTTAGTGGTTCGAGTACTGATTTTGTTTCTCCTTTAATAGAAAGTTTAAAGCACGAAATGACGTTAACCCCAGACCATAGAATAAATCAAAAAGATAACATTTCAATTTATGACAGTATTAAAAAGGCATTACATGGTGAGCAAACCATACCTACATTACCTCCTTTTTCGTTAAGTCAGCCTAAACCCAAAAATACCGTTAGAAGTGTTCAGCGAATTGCAAATCCAGCCAAAAAATCGGCTTCCTGGGTAGCCCAGCGATATCCTATTTGGCTAAGTATGACTTTTCAACGTTTAATCAAGGTGGAGAATCACGAAAATATACTCAGGTTCAACCTTTTTGGTGTTTGTCTTTTGCAGTTAGAGTATGTTTATGAAAGAAGTGATATAAATAGACAGTTGTTTTATATCACTGGTGGTTTTCTTACCAAAAGAAAAGATTTGGGATGGCTTGAATTCAGGTCAATTTTAGATGGAGCTTACATTATTACAGCAATACATGAATTTGTACCAAGGCTACCATGGTTTATTTATCGGTTTACACAAGCCAAATCGCATTCAATTGTAATGAAAAGATTTGAAAATTATATTTCTAAAATGCATGAGTAAGAACATCAATTTACAAACGGAGTACTTAATAGATAGTCATAACTGGTTATTGAATGATGGAAGATTATGCAAGCAATTTCAGTTTAAAAGTTTTGAATCTGTGATGAACTTTGTGAATGGATTATTGCCTAAGATTATTGAATCTGATCACCATCCAATAATGATCATCAATTTTAATTCTTTAGGAATAGAGTTATTTTCATTTGATGAAAATCAAATTACCAAAAAGGACGTTGCTATGGCAAATTATATTGATACCAATTTTAAAAACCATAACCTATGAGAAAGAACATTTTAGTATTATTTTTAATCATAGTATCCATTTCTGTAACCGGTCAAATAATAAATAACAAAAAAATAATAATTATGGATAAGACAAATTATAATAAACTTACAAAAGAAGAAGAACATATTATTTTACACAAAGGGACGGAGTATCCATTTACAGGAAAATACAACAATCATTATGAAGAAGGTACATACTTATGCAAGCAATGTAACGCCCCTCTTTATATTTCCAAAGACAAATTTAAGTCCAGTTGTGGTTGGCCTAGCTTTGATGACGAAATTGAAGGAGCAGTAAAAAAAGTAAGAGACGCTGATGGAAGACGTACCGAAATCATTTGTAATAATTGCAATGGCCATCTCGGACATGTTTTTTATGGAGAAGGATTCACTGAAAAAGACACTAGGCATTGTGTGAACTCAATGTCGTTGATTTTCATTTCTAAAAATGAAAACTAATACAATATTCTTAAGCCAATGAACCTTCTATGTGATTTTTTTAAAAGGATATTATCGATCTTATTATTGTTTCACCTTTTATCACCTACTGCGCAAGAAATGAGTTTATTGTTTTTAGGGGATATTATGGGACATGGTCCTCAAATTAAATCTGCCTGGAATGATTCTTTAAAAAAATATGATTACAATGAGGTTTTTGAACCGGTAGGAGATATTATATCTTCTGTTGATTTTGCCATTGCTAATCTCGAAGTCACCTTGGCTGGTCCACCGTTTGATGGCTACCCCCAATTTAGTTCACCAGACGAGTTAGCAGAAGCATGTAAAAATAATGGTATAGACGTATTAGTTACTGCAAATAACCATTCGTGTGACAGAGGAGATAAGGGAATACAGCGCACTAATCAAGTTTTAGATAGCCTTGGGTTGTTGCACACAGGAACATTTTCAAATCAAAAAAATAGAGATAGCCTAAATCTCCTTATTTTAACAAAGGAAGACATTCGAGTAGGGTTATTGAATTACACCTACGGGACAAATGGAATTCCTTTTCACGCTCCAACATATGTAAACTTACTGGACTCTAGCTTAATTTTAAAAGACCTTAAGTTCGCAAGAACTAAGAATCTAGATAAATTAATTGTATTTGTGCATTGGGGAGCAGAGTATCAAGATCAGCCAAATGAATATCAAAAGATTTTTAATCAGTTTTTTAAAAGGAACGGAGTAGATATCGTTATTGGATCACATCCTCATGTGGTACAACCAATGCATTACATTAAAGATAAGGATGAAGATTTTTTAACTGTTTATTCTCTTGGAAACTTTGTATCTAATCAGCGTGATTTTAGAAAGGATGGAGGAGTAATGTTTAGATGTAGTATTGTTAAAGGTGATAAAGCAAGTATCAACGATAAAGAATATATATTAACATGGGTAAATAAGTTTTATAAAAACGAGAAATGGCATTACGAAGTATTGCCCTGTTCTAATAAAATGTTTGGTAAAGAATACTTTACTAGAAATGAAGACTACGCTAAGATGATAGCATATTCAAATCATGCGAAAAACTTATTTGCTGAGTACAATAATGATATTCAAGAAGGATCTCCCTACCCCAAAATTCATATACAAAAAAACGAGCCTCAAGAATTGATGCACCAGACAAATACAAAATGGATAAAAAAATTGAATCTCCTTAAGTATCGTAAAAAGAAACATAGAGATGCTAAGTAGATTTAAGCTTCCTATCGTTTACCTTTCTTCAGTTGGATATATATATGTAGGCTTCCTTCATTTTTTTCAACCAGAATTTTTTTTAAAAATTATGCCACCCTATCTACCCTTTCATTATGAATTAGTATTAGTAAGTGGAACGATTGAAATAGGATTAGGGGTTGGTTTGTTGTTTAAGAGGTTAAGAAAATATGCGGGTTGGGGTTTAATTTTATTGCTAATCGCTGTATACCCAGCTAATATTTATTTAGCGTTTAATGAGGTTCCGCAACAAGCAATTGGAATATCCTCATTTATGGCTTCATGGGTGAGACTACCCATACAATTTTTACTTATTGGATTAGCATATTGGTTTACAAAGTCTTAAATTTCACATTATAAATATTAAATATGCATTTACCTTTTCGTTTTACTTATTTAGTTTCACTTATATTATTAGTTAGCCAATTATCTGCTCAATATACACTGGACAATAGTACGATTACAGCTACAAGTCCTAAAGACCAATCTTTCCTTCATCGTCCTCAAACTTCTATTTTGATAAAAAGCATAAAGAAATTAGATCTAGATAAAATACATGAACTTTATAGTGCTGAAATTGTGGGTTCACAGTCTGGGTTTCACGCTTTCAACATTTCTCTAAGCGATAACAAAAAAGCATTGGTATTTAATCCTAAAGTTGAGTTCGATTTAGGAGAGCAGGTGGTTTTCAATTTAAAGCGAAAAAGTGATGAGTATTTGATAATGAATATAACATTTACCATTACATCTAATAATTCATCAAATTACGTTGAGCCAGAATATGACGACGTCAATTTACAAGATCGATCATCAGTCCCTAATTTTTCTATAACCACTAACAATAATCCTTGGCATGGAAATTTGTTTTTCAAAGTGGGTGGCCCCCCACAAAAACCAGATAACATAGTAGATACATCGGGAAGGTTGATCTATTCGCAATTTCGTCAAAAAAAAGGATTTGATTGGAAGGTAAATTTGAATAATAAGATTACATTTTTTGACAGACAGATAAAAGCATGGAATGTAATGGATGAATATCATCAAATCACGGAAACTGTTTTTTGTAAAAATGGATTTACAGCTGATAACCATGATTTTATGGCTTTACCAAATGGAAATTACATTCTTTTTGCATATGATGTACAGCCATATGCCATGGATACTGTTGTTGCAGGAGGAGATCCAAACGCTACCGTTGAGGGATTAATTATTCAAGAATTAGATCAAAATCAAAACTTATTATTTCAGTGGAGAAGTTGGGATCATTTTCATGTTTTGGATAACATATATTTAGATTCCCTAGGAGATGAATTTCCGTTTATTCATTGTAATGCAATAGACATCGATACAGATGGACATTTTTTAATCTCATCTCGGAATTTAGATGAGATCACCAAGATTCACCGAACTAATGGAAACGTGATATGGAGATGGGGTGGCTCACAGAACGATTTCACATTTATAAATGATTATCCTTTTACTCACCAACACTGCATAAGAAGCCTAGGAAATAATAGGTACATCCTTTATGATAATGGAAATTTTAGTTCACCCTTTTTGAACGGAGTCAACTTATCAAGAGGAGTTGAATATATGATGGATACGTCATTAATGACGGTTCAAAAAATTTGGGAATTTTATCATCCTGATTCATTATATGGTCCAGCAACAGGAAGCATTCAACGTTTGCCAAATGGGAATACATTAATTAATTGGGGATCTCTAAGTTCAATGAATTTAGGAGCCATTGTAACAGAAATAGACACTAATAATCAAATTGTTTTTCAATTGGAATGTGTTAATGGACAAAACATATATAGAGCCCATAAGTTCGATTGGTTTTTTGATTCTTCTATAGTTGGTTGTACAGAAAATACAGCATGTAATTTTGACCAAGCTTTTATAATTGATGACAGTAGCTGCTATTTTCAGTTGGATTCTGCATACATTACGTATACTAACAATACATTGACTGCAGAGGTTAATTATGGTCACCCACCTTATTCATACTTATGGAACACGAATGAAACAACTCAACAACTAGTAAACCCACCTCCAGCTTTATATTGGGTAATTATTCATGATATGAATAACTGCTATTCAGACACAATATACTATGATCTCACCTCCACAGGAATTCACCATAATCATAATCACGAAAATATTCCTGTAAAACTTTTTAATGTACTAGGGCAAGAAACTCATTTTCAATATAATTCCTTTCAACTTTATCAATATGGAAATGCTACAATGAGAAAAAAAATAGTGATTAGATGATCAAGATTAACTTCACCTATCTGCTTTTAATTTTTCTATTAATCATTTTTAACTCATCCATTTCACAATCCTCTTACGTTGTTGTTTTAGGAACAACTCAGGATGCTGGCTCACCACAGCTTGGATGTAATAAAAAATGCTGTTTTAATTTATTTGAAACACCTGATTACTCAAGAAAAGTAGTGAGTTTAGGTATTGTTGACTCTAAAGCCAACAAATACTGGATGATTGAATCAACCCCAGATTTCGTTACACAATCAAAGATGTTGAAAGAGATATGCGGATTTGATCATGGCGAGTTGCCGGATGGCATATTCATTACACATGCTCACATAGGTCATTACACAGGTTTAATGTATTTAGGAAGAGAATCCATTTCATCCAAGAGGATTCCAGTATATACGATGTCTAGAATGAAAGGTTTTTTAATGCAAAACGGTCCTTGGAATCAACTAATCAATCTGAACAACCTTTCTATTAAAAATATGGATCCTCAACAACCTGTTCAATTAAGTGATGATATTCAAATTATTCCTTTTTTAGTTCCTCATAGGGACGAATTTTCAGAAACTGTAGGTTTTAAGATAATGGGGCCAAATAAATCTATTTTATTTATTCCAGATATCGATAAGTGGGGTAAATGGAATAAAGACTTAGCTATTGAACTTAAAACTGTTGATGTCGCTTTTATTGATGGCACATTCTATGACTCAGAAGAAATTAACCATCGAAATATGGCTGAAATTCCACACCCCTTTGTTGTTGAAACTATGGAAATGTTTCGTGATGAAGATGAAAAAACCAAGTCAAAATTACATTTCACACATCTTAATCATACCAATCCCTTATTAGATACCACATCAACTCAATATAAGGAGGTTATTTTAAATGGGTTTTCCGTTTCTAATTTCAAACAAATTGTGAATTTATAGAGATGGATGTTTCTTTTGAAATAGAATGATTAAATTGCTTTTCCAAATAATTGAGAAAAGCAGTATACATATTATGTTTTTTTTGTTTTGTTTATCACTCAACAAAAGCCCAGGTTCCACTTTATTATCAAGGTATAGATTTCACACTGAATGGAGATAATCTCAAAAGCGAATTAGCCAGTTTAATCAGCACATCACATCATACGGATTTTCAATATACTTCTAGTTCCGCAATTGACACTTGGGACATTATTAAATCTTCAGACACCTATTTAATGGATAGCTCAAAAGTTTATTTAGTATACGGTTATGATGATTTTGATCAAGCATTTCAAAATGATATTACAAGGGACAAATCTCTTTCTTGTCACAGTAGTTCTTGTGATGGTCTATGGAACAGAGAACACGTTTATCCAAAATCGCTTGCCAACCCTTCCTTAAATACTTCTTTTCCTGGTGCTGGCACAGATGTACATAATTTAAGATCATGCGATTATGTAACCAATACATATCGTGGAAGTAGAAAATTTGGACCAGGTAACGGCACGGCAGGAGTTACTAATGATGGTTATTGGTATCCTGGCGATGAATGGAAAGGAGATATAGCTAGAATGATGATGTATATGTATCTCAGGTACCCAAACCAATGTTTAGCTGCAGATGTTGGCGCAGGACTATCTTCTTTTTCCCCTCAGGGAGATATACCTGATATTTTTTTAATGTGGAATGCTGATGATCCAGTTTCACCATTTGAAATAAATCGAAATAATATTATTGCTACATATCAGGGAAATAGAAATCCATTTATAGATAATCCTTATTTGGCAACAGCTATTTGGAGTGGACCAGCTGCCGATAATCCCTGGGGCCCACTTAGCATGGGTTTTCATATCATTAAAAATTATAGGATTACGGTCACGCAGGAAAGAACTTTGTTGGTAAATAGCGATCACGACTTGGACTTAACATTATATGATGTTAATGGAAGATTGGTACTGGAAACTCACTCCAATGTAATCTTGCTAAATACACTGGACACAGGTATTTATTACTTAAAAATTGAGAATGATCAGGTGGAGAAAATAGTGATATTCTAAATTAATCTTCTTTTTTATTGTCGAATTTCTCTTCGTTTTCTCTCATCTCTTCAGCCATTTTTTTAAAAGCTTGATGTTCTGCTTTTTTTCTTGCCTTCACTGCTCTTACGGCTTTGTTTACCATAACATCTCTTTCTTCGTAATCTTCAATTTTTCCTGGCTTTTCAATTCTCATTTCTTGACTGATTCCTAATTCATCAAGAATATCATCTGTGAAATTAATTTTTCCTAGTCCATAATAAATTTTAATTAGGTCTTTGTGTTTATTCATTATTAGAATATCCTGAATAGTAATATGTTTGATGCTATTATATCCAAAACCTAGTCTTGACTTTTTGGTTAACTTTCTAAGATTAACGCTGTAAGTACTATTTTCAAAATCTAAAATGTCCATCTTTATGTTTTTGAGTTCATTTTTACAATGATAGATTGCCCAAATATACATATACCGGAATTAAAAATAACCAATGAAAGGGTGCCTAACCAAAAATAGTTCTCCTCATTCATTTTCTTTGTAAGCGCTTCTCCAAAAACACATAACCCAGAGGCTATGAGCATTAAACCCAATATTGAAAGTAAAATCCATCTTGTTTTCATAGTGTAATGATCTTTAACTAAAGTTATGCTAAAATAATTGTTAATATAGAATTGAACTATGGATAGCTATAAATGGAAGATATTGTATATTTAACACTAACAAAATAAATCATTAATTATCATGGGGGGGGATAAAATTTATGTGTTTGATACCACACTCAGAGACGGTGAACAAGTTCCAGGTTGTCAGTTAAACACAAAAGAAAAGGTTGAAATAGCTCTAAATTTAGAAGAATTAGGTGTAGATATTATCGAGGCAGGTTTTCCAGTATCAAGCCCAGGAGACTTTAATTCAGTTGCAGAAATCTCTAAAAACATCAAATCTTCTGTTATTTGCGGATTAAGTAGAGCCATAGTAATGGATATCGATACAGCTGCAATGGCCTTAAGAGATGCAAAAAGAAAAAGGCTTCATACGGGTATAGGCGTTTCGGATATTCACATAAAACATAAATTTAAATCCACCAGAGAAAAAATTCTTTCTCAAGCTATTTCTGCAGTGAAATATGCAAGAAAATATTTTGACGACATTGAATTTTATGCTGAAGATGCGGGTAGAGCCGATCAAGATTTTTTAGCTAAAATGGTTGAATCTGTAATTGATGCTGGTGCTACGGTAGTTAATATTCCAGACACTACTGGATATACCCTTCCAGAAGATTATGGTAAAAAAATAGCGTTTTTAAACAATCATGTATCTAACATTGATAAAGCTATTATTTCTGTACATTGCCATAATGATTTAGGTTTAGCTACCGCCAACACTCTTGCGGGAATACAAAATGGGGCAAGACAAGTGGAAGTAACCATTAACGGAATTGGAGAAAGAGCCGGTAATAGCTCGCTTGAAGAAATAGTAATGATATTAAAATCCCATCCGTATTTAGGGTTTCATACACAAATTGATGCCAAGAAAATTTTAAAATTGAGTAAAAAAATAAGCAGAATGATGAATATGCCTGTTCAACGGAATAAAGCTATCGTAGGAGGAAATGCGTTCTCTCATTCTTCTGGGATTCATCAGGATGGATTTTTAAAGCATAGGGAAAACTATGAAATCATAAATCCAAATGATTTAGGTATAGATAAATCTTCGATTGATTTAACAGCTAGAAGCGGTAGAGCAGCACTAAAACACAGATTGCAATTGTTGGGATTTGAGCCCTCTAAACTTGAAATGGAGACGATATACACAGAATTTTTAAGCCTGGCAGATGAAAAAAAACTATTACATGATGAAGATTTATACACACTAATGAACAAGTAAGATGAAATCACCCAAAACATTATTTGATAAAGTTTGGAATAACCATGTCGTTCAAATAGTAAATGATGGTCCATCTGTATTATTCATCGATCGTCATTTAGTGCATGAAGTAACCAGTCCAGTTGCATTTCAAGGGCTAGAAAACAGAGGTATTCCAGTGCTTTTTCCATCAAAAACATTTGCCACAGCAGATCACAATACGCCTACACAAAATCAGCACCTACCTGTACAAGATCCTTCTTCTTCGCATCAACTCAAAACATTAGAAAAAAATACTAAATCACACGGAATTTCATATTGGGGGTTGGGCCATGAGAAAAATGGTATTGTTCACATTATCGGTCCAGAAACGGGAATTACTCTCCCAGGAACAACTATTGTTTGTGGTGATTCACATACTTCAACTCATGGAGCATTTGGGTCGATTGCTTTTGGTATCGGTACTTCAGAGGTTGAGATGGTATTAGCTACCCAATGTTTAATGCAAGTGAAACCAAAGACGATGAGAATTACCATTAATGGAAAATTATCTCATGGTGTTTCACCAAAAGACGTAGCTCTTTACATGATATCAAAATTGAGCACTTCTGGTGCTACGGGATATTTTGTGGAATATTCTGGAGATGTGTTTTCAGCTATGTCCATGGAAGGAAGAATGACGGTATGTAATATGAGTATCGAGATGGGGGCAAGAGGAGGTATGATTGCACCAGATGAGAAAACTTTTTTGTATTTAAAAAATAGGGAGTTCGCGCCTAAAAATCAAGAATGGGACATTGCAGTTGAACATTGGAAGGAATTGTATTCAGAAAAAGACGCCCAATTTGACCTTGAATTTGAATTTAAAGGAGAAGATATTCAGCCCATGATTACTTACGGTACAAATCCAGGCATGGGAATGGATATTAATAAGGCCATCCCAGAAAATACCAACGTGAAAGCGTTGAATTATATGGGATTTGATAGTAGCGAAAAATTAATTGGTAAGAAAATAGACTATGTGTTTTTAGGAAGTTGTACAAATGGAAGGTTAGAAGATTTTCAAGCTTTTGCTCGCGTAGTTCATGGGAGAAAAAAATCTCCAGATGTAACAGCTTGGCTTGTACCAGGCTCTCATCAAGTAATAAAACAACTTGAAGTAACCGGAGTGAAGAAAATACTTACTGATGCAGGATTCGAAATCAGAGAACCAGGGTGCTCCGCATGTCTGGCTATGAATGAGGATAAAATACCAAATGGAAAATATGCGGTAAGCACATCAAATAGAAATTTCGAAGGAAGACAAGGCCCAGGCTCAAGAACCTTATTAGCTAGTCCATATGTTGCAGCCGCCGCAGCCATAAACGGAGCAATTACGGATCCAAGAAAATATTTAAATTAGAATTATGGGTTATGAACCATTTAAATTATTGAAAACTACAGCAGTTCCTTTACCAATTGAAAACGTAGATACAGATCAAATCATTCCAGCTCGTTTTTTAAAAGCTACAGAAAGAAAAGGATTTGGAGAAAACTTATTTAGAGATTGGAGATATAGAAGTGATAATACGATCATTTCTGATTTTGTACTCAACAATCCAATTTATAAAGGAAAAATTCTCTGTGCTGGTAAGAATTTTGGTTCAGGATCTTCTAGAGAACATGCCGCATGGGCTATTTATGATTACGGTTTTAGATGTGTAATTTCAAGTTTTTTTGCAGATATATTTAAAAACAATTGCCTGAATATTGGCGTACTCCCCCTTAAAGTTTCAGAGGAAAATTTAGTTCAAATTTTTGATTTAATATATGCAAATCCCAGTGCTGCATTTGAAATAAATTTAGAAGCACAAGTGCTGATTATTCCTGAAAAAAATAAAGAAATTTCTTTCGAAATAGATGCGTACAAGAAAAATAATTTAATGAACGGTTTTGATGACATTGATTATTTGATCAGTATTAAAGATGAGATTGTATCGTTTTCTGAAAAAATAAAATTTTAAACTATTCAAATGAATCTACATGTAGCATTACTACCAGGTGACGGCATTGGTCCCGAAGTTATCTCACAAGCGGTAAAAGTATGCAATTCAATCGCTAAAAAATTTAACCATAAGATAGTGTGGGAAGAAGGGTTAATTGGAGCTGTAGCCATAGATAAAGTTGGTGATCCTTTTCCACCTAAGACGTTAGAAATTTGTAAAAAGGCAGATGCTATTTTATTTGGAGCTATTGGAGATCCGAAGTATGATAATGACCCAACAGCTAAAGTTCGTCCAGAACAAGGTTTGCTTAAAATGAGAAAGGAATTATCTCTTTTCGCGAATGTAAGACCAACCTTTACTTTCCCATCCTTAGTTGACAAATCACCTTTAAAAAAAGAAATTATTTCTGGAACTGATTTTGTTTTTTTGAGAGAATTAACTGGAGGTATTTATTTTGGAAAACGAGGAAGATCAGCCGACCAAAATAGGGCATTTGACACTTGTGAATATGAAAGAAATGAAGTTCAAAGACTAGTTAAAAAAGGATTTGAAATGGCTATGAATCGCAGCAAAAAATTGTGTTGTGTAGATAAAGCTAATGTATTAGAAACTTCTAGGTTGTGGCGTGAAACGGTTCAACAAATGGAAAAAGATTTTCCTGAAGTAGAGGTTTCTTATGAATTTGTTGATGCGGTTGCAATGAGATTAATACAGTGGCCTAAACAATATGATGTATTAATCACATCCAATTTATTTGGAGATATTTTAACTGACGAGGCATCTGTGATTACAGGTTCTATGGGGTTAATGCCCTCAGCTTCTTTAGGTAATTCAACTAGTTTATTTGAACCCATTCACGGTTCATATCCTGAAGTAGCGGGAAAAGATATAGCTAATCCTCTAGCTACAATATTGTCAGCTGCCATGATGTTTAAAGATGGATTTGGATTAGAAAATGAATCTTCACTTATAAAAAAAATGGTAGAAAAATCGTTAGCACAAAAAGTGGTTACTCAGGATTTAGCAGCAATGAATAGTTATTCAACTAGTGAAGTAGGGGATTGGATTTCAAACGAAATAATGAAATATTAAAACTATATTTATTAATATTACTACCGATTAATCATACTCCAATATCATGCTAAGTCATATGTACAAATTCATCTTTTTCATTGTAATTGTTTTTTGCCTTAATTCATGTAAGGTTGTTTTCACAAGCGGTCTTAGAGCAAATATTGAAAGGCAAAAGTTAGATATGGACAAAATTCAATACTATAATTCTAAGACGATAAATTTAATGAGGGTAGTTTCTGAAAAAGAAACAGATGTAATAGAGGGTAAAGTGACCATAATGAGCGGTCAAATGATTGAGGAAATCGAAATTAAGAAAAATACACCAGGTGTATTGGTTAAAAAACTTCCTGGAGAAGTTCACATCAAATTTGAACCAGGCAACATGGAAGATAACTACTTAATATTTAAAAAAGCGGCTGACCAAATCTATTATTTTGAAGCTACAAGCTGGAAGAAAAAGGATCTCATTACAGATGAATCAGGCCAATCCGTACTCAGCTCATATAAAGGCAGAGTGGATTATCATGGACACTTGTATAGAACAAACAGCATGTTATCAAAACCTCAACTGATGATTAAAAAGAAAAGCTCAAGAAATACCGATTATAATAAAAGAAGAGCTAAAGGAGTTAAGGTCAGTTAAAATCATTTTTTTCAATAATTTTTTTCATGCAGTTAATACCATCTATTGCGGCTGAAACAATACCTCCAGCATATCCTGCTCCTTCTCCACAGGGGTATAGTCCTTTGATTTGGGTGCTTTCATAACTAATTTTGTCTCTTGGAATTTTAACAGGCGAAGATGTTCTAGACTCTGGGGCATGCAGCACAGCATCATTAGTTAAAAAACCAGGCATTTTTTGATTGAAAATAGTAAATGCTTTTTTAAATCGGTTGATCATAAATGATGGAAAGATCTCATGAAATAAAATACTTTTTATTCCAGGAATGTAGGAGCTTCTAGGAAAATCTGTAGATTTTAAATCTACCATAAAATCAGATAATCGTTGAGCAGGGACTTGTTGATTTTTACCGGCTAATTCCCAACATTTTTTTTCAATTTTTTGTTGAAAATTTAATCCAACAAAGCAATCTTTTTCTTGATTCTTATCTAGTTTTTCTGGATCAATAGTCATGACTATACCAGCATTAGCGTAGGGATTATTCCTCTTGGAAGGCGACCACCCATTGGTCACCACTTCTCCTGGAGATGTGGCACATGGCGCAATGATTCCCCCAGGACACATGCAAAATGAATAAATACCTACATCATCAACTTGTGCTACAAGGGAGTATGAGGCTGGGGGTAGATAATCGTCACTTTTTCTCCCCCAATATTGAATTTTATCAATAAGTTCCTGTCTGTGTTCAACCCTGACCCCAAGTGCAAATGGTTTAGCCTCTAGTTTTATTTGATGATCATCTAAAATATAAAGAACATCTCTGGCAGAATGCCCTGTAGCCAAAATCAAATTAGAGGTATATAATCTTTCATTTTCATTAACTATAATTCCTTCAATTTTTCCATTATCAATAATTAAATCTGTCATTTTAGAATTAAAATGAATTTCACCCCCTTGCATCACTATTTCTTCTCTCATCTTTTCTATGATTTTGGGAAGTTTATTGGTGCCAATGTGTGGATGTGCATCTATTAAAATATCTTCATCTGCTCCAAAGTGTACAAACCAACTTAGCACAGTATGAACATCGCCTCTTTTTTTTGATCTAGTGTAGAGTTTACCATCAGAATAAGTGCCTGCACCGCCTTCTCCAAAGCAATAATTAGATTCCGGATTTACAGTGCCTTTTTTGTTTAGATCTGCTAGATCCCTTCTTCTATTTCTCACTTTTTTTCCTCTTTCTATGACGATAGGTTTAATACCTTTAGTAATGGCGTAAAGCGCAGCGAATAAGCCAGCTGGGCCGGCTCCGATAATGGTTACGGATTTTTTTGGATTTGTTTTAAAACTCTTGTAAAGCTTAGATGGTAATGGAACAGGTACGTCTTTGTAGACGTCAATAGTACATTGAAGTTTGATATTTCTTGCTCTAGCATCTATAGATCTTTTAATAAAACGATATTGAAAAGGTTCTTCAGTTTTAGTATTCTCAATAATTTTTT
Organism: Bacteroidota bacterium; assembly: GCA_036159515.1. Taxonomy (GTDB): domain Bacteria; phylum Bacteroidota; class Bacteroidia; order Flavobacteriales_D; family Parvicellaceae. The sequence continues at coordinate 20,840 of JAYYEV010000083.1, forward strand.
TCCGAATTAAAGATTCATTATGGATGTCTTCCGGATTTAACCTTAACTGAATTCTATTAATCATTTTTTGGAATAAAAAGGATATTTATTCATGTAAGAATTTGATGATTTTAGAATGATAATCGTCTGTTGCTTTTATGAAATAGAGTCCTGTGTTTAATCCAGAAATATCAAAATCAATTTGTTTGGTAAATAAGCTAGTGTAAACTTCTTTAGCGCGAACTCTTTTGTGTAATGCATCCAACACTTCAACTTCAACTTGACCTGTAAATCCATTTAGTTCTACATTAATTTTTGAAGTAGCTGGATTGGGGAAACAGCGTAATGAGGAATGCGAATGGTTAAGTTCATCAGATAGACCATATCCAACCGTGAAATAATGCGTTATTTGATCTCCAAAATCGGAATCAAACCCTGCTAAAGGTGCCCCGGTTGGTTTCCTTATTTGAAAATATCCTGCTCCATCATTATTAGCAAAGAAGTTCAAGCCGTCATGATCGGTATCTATTAGATCAATTTTATAACAGCCAGGATCTAATATTAAAGTGTCTTTATAAAGAGTATTATTTTGAAAACTAATTCTTGAAAAGATTTCATTTCCATCTACATCCGTAACAAAAAGTCTTGTTTCATATCCTGCACCATTAGTTCTAGTCCATAATGAAATTTCATTTGGATAAACTGGGGGTGTCTCAAAAGTAGTGGAGTAGTAATTATTTTTCTCATATTCATCGGTAGTTCCGTTTACTTGAGTAATGGCTACATGGAATCTTTTACAAAATTGCGCATGGTCCCAAAAAGATTGATCAGGTATTGGTAGCACCACATTTTCAGACTCATCAAAAGATAAGCTTCCGTTCCATGTATATTGCTCATGGGGACCACCACAAATCCAATATTCGATGGTTGCATTTTCTAACGTTTGTTCCCCTGTATTTTTAAGTATAATCTCTGGTTGATCACACATGGGGTTAAATCGGTTATGATATTCCCATTTATTGGGTTTTATGACGTCTTCTATACTGGCATCGTTTTGAAAGTTATGCGCTCCGTATGAAATAAGCTGTACAGTAAGTCGGTAATTCCCTTCCATTCCTCCAGAAGTAACTTGCATTCCATAATCTATATTCACCGTGTCACCAGGATTTACTAAATCGGTTATTTCATGATCGTAGGTAGTTCCAAACGTGCCTGGACACCATCCAGCTCGATCATAAATCCAAGTTCCTCCCTGTGCAATAACAGGGTTATTGGCACATTCTTTCCAATTTAACCATTCAAACTCTTTCACTCCATTAATTTTGACATGATGCAATTTTGGACAAAATTCGGCGCAGTTTTGAAATCCACCAAACCAGTGTCCTGTAGTTCTGGTTTTAATTTTATATTCACTGGCGTTTGGGTTTAAGGGGATATCCACAGGCGGAAGCGAAATATCATTTGCAATATTTGCATGACCGTAGTCTCCTCTCCAAATGGTTTCCATATCCACTACATCTCTAGGGGGTACGCCCTTGATCATTACAAATTTTAAATCAATTAATTCCTGTTGGTTACCGGCTCTTATTTCTAAGGTGTCCACAAAAAGGGGAGAATAATCGGTAACATCATATACCCAACGAAACCCCTGAGGACCCAAATCTAATCCTATTCCATAGGGAGTAACGTAGTTTTGTAGCTGGTGTATTTCTTCTTTATAATTATTAGTCAATACAATATCACTACCAAAATCATTAGAATCGATAATCATTCCTTCACTGTTATATACATAACCCCAGCCACTTTCAAAACCGTATATGGTATCTAATAATGTTTTTGAAATTCCAGCCACATTCATGTCAACGTATGGCTGAGTTTTAACGATGGATAAAGAAGGACCGTAAATAGTATCATAATAAAGTGAAGAATCTATGCTCGAAATATAATTTCCTTGATATAGACGGATAACGGGTCTTAGTGATGTAGAAATTACATCAAAGTGGAGTAGTTGAGGATCTGTAATTCCCAGTTCAGGTTGACCAAGTAAGCTTCCATCTTGTTGAAAAGGTCCATAGTCCAAACAGGTGTGATTTTGAATATCATCAAAATTATAGGCAACTTTAAGGTATGGGTAATAGGGATGACTTGGAACGATACTACGGTTCATCCAGTTTTTAATTGTTTGTTGATCTAGGGCTTTATTCCAAATTCTAAATTCGTCAATTTTGCCATCGTATACCCCGTTAAAACCGGAACTAGCTGTACCACCTATCCGAAAGGATGAAATACCAGACATTAATCTAGTTTTCCCTGTGCCAGACATAAAAACTTCTCCATTAAGATAAGCAATCATTTCACCTGATTGAACATCTTTAGTGAATGCCCAATGGTTCCATTTTCCTGCAAAATCATTTAAATTGGCGGATTGATTTATCCTATCATACGACCCCGTCCCATTATTTCCAGCATCCCAATATACGTTGCTATTGCTCCAGGGTAAGTGACAATTAACTACTCGATATCCATTTTGATCTCTGCCTTCAAATAAATAGCTATTAAATGGCATTTTATTTTCATCACCATAACACCAAAAACTTATGGTAATGGCACTATCAATGTCGTTAAAAACGTTGGCAGGAACATCAATAATATCATCATCATTAAAATCAAAATGACCATTGTGCGATTGAATTAGTCCCATTTGTGTGCTCACAGTATCTGCATAAAGTGTAGAGGATGACGTAGCCGAAGTCTCATAGGTAATGTCTATGATTATATTATCATTAGCATTCCAATTTATGGGATTTATAAGAGGGAATATTTGCGTACCAGCGTATGTTTGATGGGTATTTTTTTCATAGATTGTATTCAAATTTAAATTGTCAAAAACACTGTCGCTGAGCATATTTGAGCTTGTTGTTTTTGCTTTGATATGAATCCGTTTAAGATGGATTCCTGAAGTTGAGAAATCCAACGCAAATTTGTTAAGCTGTCCTGGGGTTACTCCTTGATTTAATAATTCATTAGCTAGAATCAGTATTTGGGTTCTTCCAGTTTTTTCTTGGCCATTTAAAAAATCGTTTGAAACCACCGTTCCATTACCTAAAACACAACTATCCTCGTTGGATGAACTCGTAATGTTTCTTACGTAGTCATAATGTTGATAAATATCATATTTGGCATCATTTAAATAGGACAAATTAGGTGGTGTAGAATTACCTAGATAGTAATATGGTGTATTGATGTTTTTATGTTTGAAAAGATTAGTATATGTGGTATAATCCCACTCGCCACACGGGTAATTGTCCTGTGTTGTGGCCGCATCGCATTTTAATGTGTAGTACATCAAAATCTTGTGGTATTGATTAGTATCTTTTGGAAAAATATACCACCCTCTTCTTTTTGTAATATCAGCAAATGATAAAGTTTGAACCGTTATAGTATCTCCTGAGCTTTGACTAAGTCCATAGAGAGGTAAAAAAAAGCAGAAAGCAATTACAAAAACAGTGTTTTTCATGGTTTTAATGACATTTAATTAAATGATTGTTGTTCATTGTTCTTTTTTTTATCTCCTTTAAAAAGAAAAAACATTTCTTAAATTTAAAGAAAAAATGATGAAAAATTCATGCTCGTGTAGCTGTGATAATTGTAAAAAAGGAAAATGCAATCAATGTACATGTGAGTCTTGTACATGTGAGGACTGCAGCTGTTAAATTCATTAATTAACATTCCTTTAACAGTGTAAATTTTGATTTTGTTTAGCTTTTTATTAATTTAGTTGAACAAAAAATATATTATGCAAACTTTAACCACTGTTAAACCCCCTTTTGTTTCCAGTAAATCATATTTAGTTAATGGGGAAATCAGCGATTGGTCCGGACCAATGGCTAACGTATATTCTAATATTCAATTGGAAAGATCTTCTGATGGAAAAATGGAACCCACTTTAATAGGCTCAGTTCCTGACATGCAATCTGATATAGCTGTAGAGGCATTAAATGCGGCAGTTAAAGCATTTGCTAGAGGACAAGGTTTATGGCCAACTATGAAGGTGAAAGATAGAATGGCTTGTGTGGAGAAGTTTGCTGATCAAATGAAGGAAAAGAGAAGCGAAATTATTGAGTTATTAATGTGGGAAATAGGCAAAAACAAGCCTGACGCTACCAAAGAATTTGACCGTACGGTAGAATACATTTACGATACCATTAACGCTTACAAAATGCTCGATCGGAAAAGCGCTAAGTTTGACAAAGAAGGGGGTATTTATGCTCACATCAGAAGAGGTCCGCTAGGTGTAGTTTTGTGTTTGGGACCTTACAACTACCCATTAAATGAAACGTTTTGTTTATTAATTCCTGCGCTAATAATGGGAAATACAGCTATTTTTAAACCGGCTAAGTTGGGTGTTCTTCTTATTACTCCATTATTAGAAGCATTTAAAAATTGTTTTCCACCTGGAGTAGTAAATATATTATTTGGTAGGGGTAGAAATATAGCCACTCCTATTATGCGAACTGGTAATGTTGATGTATTGGCTTTGATTGGCCATAGTTCATCAGCAGTTGCACTCCAAGATGAGCATCCTCACAAAAATAGATTACGACTTATCCTTGGACTTGAAGCTAAAAATCCAGCTATTATTCTTCCTGACGCGGATCTTGATCATGCGGTAAAAGAGTGTATTTCAGGTACACTTTCTTACAATGGTCAACGTTGTACTGCTTTAAAAATCTTGTACGTACATGAAACAATTAAAGAAGAATTTTTAAAACGATTTTCAGCAGCTGTAGACCAACTTAAGTTTGGCCTTCCATGGGAAGATGGTTCTTTTTTGACTCCACTTCCAGAGCCTAAAAAACCAGCATACATTAAAAATCTTATTGATGATGCCATTTCAAAAGGGGCTAAAGTAATGAATGAAAAGGGCGGTGAGCTTTCTCCCAATTATTGTTACCCAGCTGTGATGTACCCAGTAGATCATACCATGGATTTGTTTCATGAAGAGCAATTTGGTCCTGTAATTCCTGTAGTTTCTTTTTCCAATATTGATCAACCGTTAAATGATATGGCTAACTCTGAATACGGCCAACAAGTCAGTTTATTTGGTCAGGATGTAAAAGAACTGGGACCGCTTATTGATACGTTAGCCAATTTAGTATGTAGAGTGAACTTGAATAGTTCTTGTCAAAGAGGTCCAGATGTATATCCATTTACTGGAAGAAAAAATTCTGCAGTAGGCACATTAAGTGTGTTTGATGCATTACGCTCTTTTTCCATTCGAACTTTTGTAGCTTCTAAGGATAACGATTACAACAACCAAATTCTTAATAATTTATTAAACTCTGATCATTCCAATTTTATAAACACTGAATATTTATTATAAATTCGTGGCGTTCTATGAAACCCACACTTTTAATATTAGCCGCTGGAATGGGGAGTCGTTATGGTGGTTTAAAACAGATTGACGGAATTGGACCCAATGGAGAACCTATTATTGAATATTCAATATTTGATGCAATAAAAGCAGGTTTTGGTAAGATAGTTTTTGTTATTAGAAAAGAATTTGAAGTTGCTTTCAGAGAACGCTTTGATCCATTTTCTCAAAGAATTCAAATTGAATATGTTTTTCAGCCAGTAAATGTGGATGTAAAAGGGTTAAATCTTGTACAAAGAGAGAAACCTTGGGGAACATCACATGCGGTACTAGTGGCAAAGCAGGCGATTAATGAACCATTTGCTGTGATTAACGCCGATGACTACTATGGTACAAATTCATTTCAGTTAATGGCTGATTTTCTAACTAATTCGTGTACGAAAAATTGCATGTCAATGATTGGTTATACACTGAAAAATACATTATCTGAACATGGCACCGTCAATAGAGGAGTTTGTAAAGTAGATGAGGAAAATAACTTAGTTGAAGTCAACGAACGAATCAAGCTAGCTATGAAAAATGGAGTGGTTAAATACAATATAGGTAATGATGAACCAGAAGGAGAAGAAAATCCCTTATCCAGTGTTTCTATGAACTACTGGGGATTTCATCCATCTATATTTAATCATATTGAAGATGGACTATTTCATTTCATGAAAAATAATTCCTCTAATCCAACGGCAGAATACTATATTCCAGACATTGTTACTCAGTTAATACAGACTAACGAATCTGTTTTCAATGTAATACCCACCAAGGATAATTGGTTCGGTGTTACTTATAAAGAGGATAAGCAAATGGCTGTAGATACCATTAAGTCTCACATTTTAAATGGAATTTATCCAAGTAACTTGTGGAGTTAAGTACAGCTCAACATGTTTTTTCTACTTACTTTAATGGAGCTGAAGTTTTTGATTGCAGCGTAATAAAAGGAGGATTAATTAATAAAACATATAAATTAGACACTACTGAAGGCTCCTTCATACTACAACAAATCAATCAACAAGTATTTAAACATGCAGAGCTTGCTCTTGAAAACATCAAAAGGGTGTCTACATGGCTAAATGAAAAGGAATTTAACTACGCTTTTCCTACTCCAGTACATTTTACCTACACGTTCTCTTTAGACAAATTATGGAGATTATTACCATTTATTAATGCTAAATCCTACAATGAAATTAAGAATAAAAGAATGGTAAAAAATGCCACGGTTTGTGTAGCAGATTTTTATCGGATTTTAGATCCGTTTCCGGTTCATGAATTACATGTTACCATTCCTCATTTTCATCATGGCCAGCATTATGTAAAAGAATTTCAGGAAGCCCTTAATTATTGCAATTCCGAAAGAAAAAAACAAGCCGCTCAAGAGATTAATCAAATTAAATCTAATTCTGATGAATTAGCTCGGTTTGATGAGGTAGTGAGTCAACTTCCAAAACGAGTAGTACACTATGACACTAAAATTAACAACTTTCTTTTTGACGAAGATTTTAATGTAAAAGCTTTAATTGACCTAGATACATTGATGCCAGGCTCTGTTCTATCGGATGTTGGGGATATGATTCGCACCTATTCCAACAAGTTAGGAGAGGAATCTACAGATTTTAATCGAATTCAAGCAGATCCTGAAACTATAAAAACCATAGTTGAGTACATATCACAACATTCTTTGCTTACCGATTTAGAAAAGAACCACTTATTTTTTGCTGGGAAAGCCATTACGTTAATGCAAAGTATTCGGTTTTTAACCGACTATTTAAAAGGAGATGTTTACTATACCGTCACTCATCCTGTTCATAATTTAAATAGGGCAAAAAACCAGCTCATACTCTATAATTCCATGATTTAAGAAGAACTAATTGGAGTAGATTTATTTTTCTTCGTTAAATTAGGATAGTCAAATTTGGTTTATGACAAACAGGTTATTATGTTTTTTACTTATTCAATTATGCTTGATTCAGTGCTTTAAAGCTCAGGACATCAAGTTTTTCAATCAAAGACCAATTAAAAATATATTCATTGGTATTGGAGGAGATGGGGGAATAGGGTCTATTAATCAAGAAAAATTAAGATTGATGTCTTTTGATTTACTTATGATTCAAAAGATTGGCTTAGGGTATAGTAAACAATGGTATAACGATAGCATTTTTGGTGATTTTATTTCCATTCCTGCCAACTTAACATTTGCTATCGGAAAACGTAATCATATGTTTGAAGTAGGTATGGGTTCTACAATATTTTTAAATTTAAAAGACCCCACTTACCAAGTGTGTCTTTATCCTATATTTGGTTATCGTATTCAGCCCTTAAAGTCAAAAAAAGTATTTTTTAGAATGTGTGTTATGATACCAACTACACTGAGTTCAGAGTCTTATTTTACCATTAAAAACACCAACACCTTATTTACACCCCTTTCCATTGGCATTGGGCGTAGTTTCTAGTTACTCTACAGGACCACCTTCTTCCCTTTCACTTTGTGACTAATATCCCCATTAGCAAAGTAGTATTCAACTTGTCCACGCATCACCCCAGCTCTTAATGTAAAGACCATATCTATTTTCAGAATCCTCAGTTTGACATGGACTGTTCGCATGTAAGTAGGATATAAATAAAATCATTATCCAACCTAATTTTATAGAAAGTAGTTTTTTGATGCCGCAAAAGTAGAATATAGTTTGAATTGTAAAAATCACTAATTTCATAGGGATGAGATGCATAATTATTTACTTCATTTTTCTTTTATCGTATACATTTTCCATCGCGCAAGTCAAAATGAATATTGATTTTCAACATGGTCACCCAAGCCATTATCAAGAATTTGTGGACACCAATACTTGGGACAACAATGACCGATTATATAATGTTTCACACCCAAGAGTCTATTTTTATAAAGCAAAAAACAAGAACACAAAAAAGTCGGTCATCATATGCCCAGGAGGAGGATTCAAGTTTCTAGCTATTAACCAAGAAGGCAGGGAATTAGCAGAGAAGCTCGCTTATCATGGTATAAATGCATTTGTTTTTTATTACAAAACACACCCAATTCCTCAAAAAAGGTTAAATGAGGAATATGCAGTTTCTAGAGATGAGTTGTTGTCTACTGCAACTTTTGATTTACAACAAATGATATATCAATTAAGGGAAAAAAGTAATGACTTAGAGATAAACGCTAATGACATTGGCTTAATAGGTTTTTCAGCGGGCGGTTCACTGGCTGTTGAGACCGTTTTAAGACCTAGTATTTCCAATAAGCCAAATTTTCTAGCAGCTGTGTATACAGGTAACTGGATTACTAAATCTACATTACCTCCAAAAAATATTCCATTATTCCTAAGCTGTTCAAAAGACGATCCATTAGGCTTATATCCTGTTACAATGGAACTGTCTGAATTATGGAAAACAACCAATGAAGAGGTTAAATTATTAATCTATGAAAAGGGAGGGCATGGGTATGGAATGAATAAGAAAGGACTACCTTTAGACGGATGGTCAGACGAATTTATTAACTGGGTATTAAAATTATAATGATTAAAGAAGAAAAAGTATCAGTTACAAAAATATCAGTTCAATGGGGAGAAATGGACGCCTTTAATCATGTCAATAATGTGATGTATATAAGATGGTGTGAAACAGGTCGAATTTCTTTATTCAGAGAAATATGGGGTGATAAAGGAATAAATATGAAAGAAATTTTAGAAGGAAATGGGGTAGGTCCTATTCTTGCCAACTTTAATATCAATTATAGACTTCCTCTAACGTATCCGGATGAAGTTACTATTCACACCCAGGTAAGTCATATTGGAAACACTTCTTTTAAGTTAAAACAAGCGTTATTTTCAAAAAAATCAGGAAACGCCTTGGTAGCTGATGCCTCAAGTGTGGTGGTCATGGTTAACTATAAATCAGGAGAAAATTTCAAATTAAATCAAAATATAAAATCAGCACTAGAAAAGTATATCATTCATGAATAAAATTTTAATCACCGTTTTTGTATTTACATTCTTTTCATGTAGTGAAAAGCAGTCCTACTATCCAGTAGAAAATTTAAACCAATTAAACGGATTTTGGCGAAGCGGAGCCAACCTTATAGAAATAAAGGCAGAAGACAGTTTGCTTGTTTTTAATAAAAGAAAAACCCACACCATTCGTGTAGAAAAGCAAGATTCCAGTTTTATTTTATTGGCTACAAATGACGAAGGAGAAGAAGCTTTTCATGGAGATATGAAGATTAACAAATTGGGAGATATGCTTCTTGTAAAAAGATTTGACAATTACCACGTATTATTAGTTGGGGCTAAGTACTATTACAATAAAGTGCCTGCCCAATAATGCCGACCAATGAACCCTTTCGAAATAAGAGTAAATATTCCTTTTGAAGATGGTGTTTTCATTGACTTTTACCGAAATATTCTTTTGAGAAATGTTCCTTTTTGTGAGATCAATTCGGACGAAGATTTACATACTTGCAGGTCATTAAC
>JAYYEV010000084.1:0-17212 GCA_036159515.1 Bacteroidota bacterium
CAGTTGGATTCAGATCAGATTTATAACCCGATTCTTGCATAACATCTAATTCGTATTTAATGGATTCATAATCTACTTTAAATTCTTTAAGTATAGATGATGCTAAATTATTATCTTCTTTTAAGATCGAAAGAAGTAAATGTTCTGTTCCGATCATATTGCTTTTAAAAAGTTTTGCTTCTAAATATGTGATTTTCAGGACTTTTTCAGCTTGTTTTAATAAAGGAATATTAACGCTATTTTTAACTTCATTAAGTTGTCCTGATTCTAACTTGGACTCTAATTTTTTTCTTAATTCCTTTGTGTCTATTCCAGATGATTTCATCATTTTGATAGCAACACCTTGACCCTCTCTAATGATGCCCAACAACAAATGTTCAACGCCAATGTAGTCATGACCAAGCCTTAAAGCTTCCTCTCTGCTGTAACTAATTACGTCTTTAACTCTAGGTGAAAATTTGGCGTCCATATGATCCAAATGTACTATTGTTTTGGTAACAAAAAATCAATTGATCAAAAATATTCAACAACTATTTTGTTAATTGTTCACAATTATTCATTTTCGCACAAAATTTTGTGAATAAATCAAATTAAAAAACAAGGTATTTTCTCGAAAGAAATGATATTTTCGTTACTTTAAAATTAAGATTTAATAAATATATTTATGAGAGAAGATAGTGGGGAAAGAATCATCCCAGTAAGTATTGAAGATGAAATGAAAACGGCCTACATTGATTATTCAATGTCGGTAATCGTTTCTCGTGCCTTACCTGACGTTAGAGATGGCTTAAAGCCGGTGCATAGAAGAGTTTTATACGGAATGCAAGAACTAGGTGTAAGATCAAATAGTTCATACCGAAAGTCGGCAAGAATAGTTGGAGATGTACTTGGTAAGTATCATCCACATGGAGACTCCTCAGTTTACGATACAATGGTAAGGATGGCCCAGGACTGGTCACTTAGATATCCATTAGTTGATGGTCAGGGAAATTTCGGTTCGGTTGATGGTGATAGTCCAGCTGCCATGAGGTATACAGAAGCACGTCTTAAAAGAGCTGCTGAAGAGTTACTATCAGATTTAGATAAAGATACTGTTGACTTTTCACCAAATTTTGATGATTCACTTGAAGAACCAACAGTTCTTCCTACTCGGATTCCTAACTTATTAGTTAATGGAGCTGCAGGTATTGCAGTTGGTATGGCCACAAACATGGCTCCTCATAATTTAACAGAAGTGATAAATGGTACTATTGCCTATATAGACAATAAAGATATAGATATAGACGGTTTAATGGAGCATGTTAAGGCTCCTGATTTTCCTACAGGGGGAACTATCTATGGTTATGAGGGAGTTAAGGATGCTTTTCACAACGGAAAAGGCCGAATTGTAATGAGAGGTAAAGCCACCATTGAAGAAATCAGAGAAAATCGAGAAGCAATCATTGTTACCGAAATCCCATATCAGGTTAATAAAGCGGATATGATTCAGAAGACGGCTGGGTTAGTTAATGAAGGACGGATAGAGGGTATATCTGAAATACGTGATGAATCAGACAGAAAAGGAATGCGTATTGTGTATGAAATAAAAAGAGATGCCATACCTAATGTCGTGCTTAACAAATTGTATAAGTATACAGCGCTACAAACCTCATTTTCAGTTAATAACATTGCATTAGTTAATGGTAGGCCACAGGTTTTAAATCTTAAAGATTTGATTGTTCACTTTGTTGATCACAGACATGATGTGGTTGTACGAAGAGCTCAGTATGAATTAAGGAAAGCGGAAGAAAGAGCCCACATTCTAGAAGGATTAATTATAGCTTCAGATAATATTGATGAAGTGATCGCATTAATAAGATCTTCTAAAAGTCCTGATGAAGCTAGAGAGAAATTAATGAAGAAGTTTAAACTCTCCGAGATTCAATCAAAAGCTATTGTGGAAATGCGTTTAAGACAATTAACGGGTCTTGAACAGGATAAGTTAAGAGCGGAATACGATAATTTACTTAAAACTATAGAAGATTTAAAAGACATATTAAATCGTGAAGAAAGACGAATGGATATCATTAAAACCGAGCTGGAAGAAATAAAGGCTAAATACGGAGATGAAAGACGTTCAACAATTGAATATTCTGCAAATGAAATGCGTATCGAAGACCTTATTCCAAATGAGGAAGTTGCCGTTACTATTTCTCATGCTGGTTATATAAAAAGAACCAGTTTAAGCGAATATAAAGTTCAAAATAGAGGAGGAGTGGGATCAAAAGGTTCCTCAACAAGAGAAAAAGATTTTTTGGAAAAGCTTTTTGTAGCAACTAATCATAATTGGTTATTGATATTCACCGAAAAAGGGAGATGTTTTTGGATGAGAATTTTTGAAGTTCCTGAAGGAAATAAATCAGCTAAGGGAAGAGCAATTCAAAACCTAATTAACATAGAGCAAGATGATAAGGTAAAAGCCTATGTAGTGGTGAATGACCTCAAAGATGAAGACTACATTACGAATAACTATATTGTAATGTGTACTAAAAAAGGCGTCATAAAGAAAACAAGTTTAGATGCATATTCTAGACCTCGAACTAATGGAATTAATGCCATTGGAATCAGAGAGGGTGATGAATTATTAGAAGCAAAATTGACTAATGGTGAAAATGAAATTTTGTTGGCTATTAAATCTGGTAGAGCTATTCGATTCAATGAGTCAACTGTAAGACCAATGGGGAGAACAGCATCAGGAGTTAGGGGAATTTCTATGACAGATTCTGACGAGGTTGTGGGTATGGTAACGGTAGAAGATTTTTCAAAAACAGTTTTAGTGGTTTCTGAAAACGGATATGGGAAAAGAACATACTTAAATGATCCGGAAACAGATGAACCTATTTACAGAGTTACAAACCGTGGTGGTAAAGGGGTTAAAACTTTAAATATTACTGATAAAACTGGTAATCTAATTGCCATTAAAGATGTAACAGATGAAGATGACTTAATGATAATTAACAAATCGGGAATTACCATTAGAATGCATGTAGCTGATATTAGATCACAAGGCCGTGCTACACAGGGAGTCAAATTGATCAATTTAAAAGGAAGCGATCAAATTGCAGCAGTAGCTAAAGTGGAACGTGATGAAGACGAAGAAAATATGATTGATAGTGAATCTAACGAAGATTCTGGCAACATTATTGATAACGATTAATTAAAAACGATGAATAAAAGTATTTTAACAATAATTGGTGTAGCAACTATACTAAGCGGTAAAGCACAAAAACTGCAATTAACTGAAGCAGCTACTGAATATAAAAACAATTTCAGTAAAGCTTGGATGATGCAACCTGATCAGCTTGAAGCTAATAAATCAGTTTTACTCAAAGCCAAAAAAGCAATAGATGAATCATACGCTAAAGAAACTGAATCTCCAATATTAAAGGAAAAGGATAAAACTAAAATGTTCTATTACAGGGGCATGATATATTTAGATTATATGCTGATGGCATCAATGGATAAAGATGTTATGAAAGATTTAGAGGCTATGGAAGATGAAGTACTTGAATCAGCCTCTTTTGGTTCACTGAAAAAATGCATCGAACTAGATACAAAAAACCAATGGAAGAATGATGTTAATAGAAAAATAGAAACCACAAGAGCTATGATGTTTAATGCAGGAGCTGAAATGTTTAATCAGAAAAATTACGAAGCCGCTTATAGTGCATTTGACGGCTCAGTTAAAATGTATGATGTTTTAAGCAAGCCTGATACGCTGGCCATGATTAATGCAGCTTTAGCAGCTGAAAACCTAGATCGATTTAACCAAGCTTATGATTACTATAAAATGTGTGCGGATAATAATTATGGTAAAGGAGCTGAAATGTATCAATCCATGATTAGAGTTTTAAATTCACCTAAAAATGAAAATAAGGACGAACAAAAAATACTTTCTGTGATTGAGGAGGGGAAAAATAAATTTCCAAATGACTTCGTTCTTAATGTAGAAGAATTTAACTTTTGGTACAATAAGGGTGATAATGATAAAGCCCAACAGGCTTTACAAAATGCAATTGAAGCGGATCCTTCAAACAAAATACTTCATTTCAACATCGGGGTAACCTATGATAATTTAGCTAAAACAGAACATGAAGCTAAAAATCACGAGAAAGCCTTTGAATACATAGAAAAGGCGGTAACTGGTTATAAAAGTGCCATAGAATTAGACGAAAATTATGTAGATGCTTACTACAATTTAGGAGCTTTGTATGTGAACGAGTCTCAAGAAATACAATCCATCGCAAATGATTTTGATGGGGAAAAATATGAGCAAGAAATGAAAAGAGGTCAAGAAACCATGCAAAAAGGAATTCCATACCTTGAAAAGGTGCTTACATTCACTCCAAATGATAAAAATACATTATCTGTTCTCAAGATCATTTATGCGAACATGGATGACATGGAAAATTACAAGCGAATAAAAGCCCTTCTTGAAGCTGCTAATTAATCTACAGCTTCTTCATGATACATTATGGTAATTTAAGGAAAATGACTAGTGAACTTCATGAAGAAGTTCACTATGAAATTCCGTTGTATGATAAAACTTCTTTTTCTGAAAGTGTAAGCTTAAACCAGTTTATTGGATCAACTATAAATATTTCATATTCAGGTATTATTAATTGTGTCATAAGTGGAAAAAAAATAAATAAAACGTATGGTGATGGGATGTCATATGATGCGTTTAAATCATCTCCACTTGCCGTAGAAAGCATTATTCGACCTGAATTAAGCAGAATCCATGAGGGTGTGGCATTAAGAGATTACGATTGGGAAATGGCACATCATATGCAACCGCATGTTGTATATCTTTCTAAAACTGCGGGAATTAAAGTAGGTGTTACTAGAGAAACTCAAATCCCATACAGGTGGATTGATCAGGGAGCTGTAGAGGCCTTGATTTTAGCAAAAACTCCTTACAGGCAAGCGGCTGGATTAATAGAAGTTGCCCTTAAAAAACACATTAGTGACAAAACGAACTGGAGAAAAATGCTACAAAATAATTTATCAGAAAGATCTCTTATTGACGTTAAAAATGAGTTAACTAACTATTTAGACGATGATCTTAAACCATACGTTACACTCGATAGCGATATTTATAAGGTAAATTTTCCAGTAATAAAGTATCCATCAAAAGTAAAATCAGTAACTCTTGACAAAGTACCTCAAATTGAAGAAAAACTAATAGGAATCAAAGGACAGTACCTATTATTTGATAATGATACGGTGTTTAATGTCAGAAGACATGCGGGTTATCTTATTCAACTTTCTTTTTAATAGACTTCTTTAAGTCTAAAGCCCACTTCCTGCTCAATTTAAAATCTAAGTGACATTTTATCATCATCCGTAAAGTTTTGGAATATAAGATAAAGTTAAATCATCTAAATTTATATATTTATCTGTATAAACTAATACATCATGTCATATCAAAAAAGATTAAAAGATTTCTTTAAAAAAAATGATCCCGATCGAATTTATTTAGCTAAGCAAATAGCAAGAAGTTTTAGACAGGATGAAGATGCAGTTTTTAAAAGATTAGAAGAAATATACCAAAAGGGTGGTCCTTCAAAGCTTGTTTACAAGGAAATCACCAAATCCATTGAATCCAATAAACCTGTACAACCTTCATCTACTGATCATGATGACGTCAATTCAGAATCCACAGAGAATATCGAAGCTTCAAAGCCTTCTAAAAACAAGAAAAAACTTATCTTAATTACAATTACCGTATTACTTATTTCAGCTGGTGGATATTTTGGATTTGTAATGTTTACTGGAGACGCTAGCCATCAAGAAGAGCATACAGAATTAAATGCAGTTCAAGAAGAGGATTCCTTTGATGATTTAAATCTAGATGAGAATGCTGATGAGTAAAAATTAAAAGAGCAAGAAGTGGACACTAGTTTTAGTGATAAAGCTGAAAATGATAGTACTTTAAATGAGATAATTGAAGCTGCTGAAGTTCTTGAAATCATTAAATAATTAGGGGTTGATTTTGTGAGGGTCATTATTTTTGTCTTCAATCTCATCTTTAATTTTTTCTATTTCTAACGTTATACCGTACAAAATTTTATCTTTTTCTTTTAACCAATCTAAGGATTCTTTCCATGAATCACCTCCTCTAGCCATATGAAATAATGTTGTAAATTCATTTTTCTTAAGCCAATACCAGGCATCTGTTTTACCTTCAATACCATGAATTAATGCTAGCAAGTGTGCATAATTATTTTTTAATAGCCACTCCCTAGACGATGTATCGTTCATCAATGCAAAACAAAAGACACCCAATTCCTTATACTTACTTTTGAGTAGGAATGATCTAATTTCTTTATTTCCACCAATAGCTTCTTTCCATGCCAAAAGAATTTTAGCAGGGTAGTTTAAACTTCTAATTTTAATGGGCTTCATTTTCGGGATTCAATGCCATTTAGCATAATGGTAATAATTTCTTGAGCAGCTTTAGGAATATTAGTTCCTGGACCAAAAACGGCAGCTACTCCTTCATCAAATAAATAATCATAATCTTTTTTAGGAATCACACCTCCAACTATGACCATAATATCTTCTCTGTTTTGATTTTTTAATTCCTTAATAACCTCAGGAACTAGTGTTTTGTGTCCTGCGGCAAGAGATGAAATACCAATAATATGGACATCATTTTCAACGGCTTGTTTTGCTGCTTCAAATGGCGTTTGAAATAATGGACCCACATCCACGTCAAAACCAATATCAGCAAATGAAGTAGCAACAATTTTAGCTCCTCTATCATGTCCGTCTTGCCCCATCTTTGCAATCATAATCCTAGGTCTTCTGCCTGATTTAGATTCAAATTGTTTTGCTAAGTCTAGCGCATTCATATAATTTTCATCGTTCATAAGTTGACTCGAATATACACCAGAAATTGTTTTGATAGTTGCTTGATATCTGCCAAAAACTTGTTCCATTGCATTAGATATTTCACCCAGTGTAGCTCTTTCTTTGGCTGCATTCACAGCAAGCTCAAGTAAATTGCCATTTTGTTCCTTAGCACATTTGGTAATGGCATCTAGTGCTTTTTGTACTTTAGTATGATCTCTGTTGCTCTTGATTTTTTTTAATCTTTCCACTTGACTTTCAATAACCTTTTTATTATCTACCTCGAGGGTTTCAATATCAGGTTCAGTCTCAGATTGGTATGAATTTACTCCAATAATGAGTTCTTTATTACTATCGATTCTTGCTTGTCTGATAGCAGCAGACTCCTCAATTCTCATTTTTGGCAGTCCTGATTCTATCGCTTTTGTCATACCACCTAAGTCTTCAACTTCTTTTATTAATTCCCAGGCATTTAGCGCTATTTCTTCTGTAAGCTTTTCAACGTATTCTGAACCACCCCAAGGATCTATCATTTTAGTAATATCAGTTTCTTTTTGAATAAATAATTGCGTATTTCTAGCAATTTTAGCAGCATATTCACTGGGTAAGGCAATAGCTTCGTCTAGTGAATTGGTATGCAAAGATTGGGTTCCTCCCAAGACAGCAGATATGGCCTCAACACATGTTCTTGTCACATTGTTATAAGGATCTTGCTCTGTCAAACTCCATCCAGATGTTTGTGAATGAGTTCTTAGTGCCATTGACTTTGGATTTTTAGGATTGAAATCTTTTACAATTCTAGCCCATAACAATCGAGCAGCTCTCATTTTCGCTACTTCTCGAAAGTGATTCATCCCAATTCCCCAAAAAAAAGATAATCTAGGAGCAAAATCATCGATAGATAGTCCCGCATTAATTCCTGTACGTATATATTCCAGACCGTCAGCTAAAGTATAGGCTAATTCTAATTCAGCGCTAGCACCTGCCTCATGCATATGATATCCAGATATGCTGATGGAATTGAATTTTGGCATATTCTTAGAGGTATATTGAAAAATATCACCAATTAATCTCATACTTTGTGATGGGGGATATATGTAGGTATTTCTTACCATAAACTCTTTAAGTATATCGTTCTGTATTGTCCCTGATAAACTTTTTAAGTTCACTCCCTGTTCCATAGCCGCGACAATGTAAAATGCCATAACAGGTATTACAGCCCCATTCATGGTCATCGAGACAGACATCTTATCTAAAGGAATCTGATCAAATAATACCTTCATGTCTTCCACGGTATCAATTGCAACACCAGCTTTTCCCACATCGCCAGTAACTCTTGTATGATCAGAATCATATCCTCTGTGAGTAGGCAAATCGAAAGCAACAGAAAGCCCTTTTTGTCCAGCAGCAAGGTTTTTTCTATAGAATTCATTTGAAGCTTTTGCTGTACTAAAACCAGCATATTGCCTAATAGTCCAGGGTCGGCTAAGGTACATGGTAGAATAAGGTCCTCTTAAGAAGGGAGGGGTCCCAGAATGAAATTCTTGATGAGATAATTTTTGACTTTTTTTAGAATGAAAATCTAACTGGATATGTTCAAAGGATTTCCTCACGATATTAAATCTTGTAGATATAAAGGAGTTTTAAATTCATTATTAAAATGAATTTGATCTTCATGAGTTGAAAAAGCATTAAATCCAATTATCATATTTTTTTTCTCCTTTAACTCATGTAGTCTTTTCTTGTTATTTTCTATAACAATATCATGAAATTGTTTTTTACAAGTTCTTGAATTGAAGCCTCCATTCGATTCAATAGTTTTGAATTTAGTCCATGAAGAATTGGCTAACTTTTTTTCTAATTGATTTATGATGTAACAACCTTTGGTTGCGTCTACATCACTAAATATATAAGACTCTTCTTTTAAAATAATCGGAATATTACATGCAATTTTATTCCAATAATCACCATCAAAAATGGCATCTTTTGAACCTAATTTAAATCTTTTGGAACCAGAAATGGCACTGGACATACAAGCTACAGTTAACCTTAGAATATGATGTTCTTTTTCAATTGGGCTAATATCAACTTGATTGAATGAAGTTTCAATTTCAATAGTACCATCTATATTGTGTGCTTTTAAAATGGTATTAGCTAAAACGGTTAGAGATTTTATTTTAGCAATATTTTCAAATAAGTTTGTCCCCAATGAAATAGAAATAATTATTTTATTTGGAATAGGTATTTCATTTGTCAGATTATATTCAATCAACTCATTTAAATAAGAGCATATCCAAGCAAGCTCATAGTCGATCTCAAAAATTCGATTTGAAAAATATTCACCATCAATAAATAAACAGTTCATTTCATGATTTTCTAACTTTCTATTCACCTTTTTTAAATTTTCAGAATTATACAAAAAATCATCTTGAAGAAGTTGAGATGGATGTATGGTGTTTCTTAATGAGCCAGAAAAATCATTTGTAATAGCCCATTGTATCCACGAATGTTGCTGATCAACGTTTAGCTTATTAATATTTACATGCGTATGAATAATATCATTCATTACACTACTAAAAATTTGTTCTTTAAAGGGGATGTTATTCAAATAAATGGAATTAGCTCCATTATTGAGGGCCTTAAGAAGGTTTGAATTTAGCTCTACATCGCTATTTAATTCCCAAGAAATTTCATCCGTTGATTCAAATGATGTTTCGTTATAATAATCCGAAATTTCCGTAGGATCAATCCCGCCATAGCTCGTTTCCCATGTTAGACTATCAAAAGGTTTGCTTTTTAAGTCACCTAGAATTTTATCTCTCCATTCAGTTGGACTTGTAGATTTAAAAGATGACCATGGATGTTTTTTTTCCATTTAGAAATAAAAAGTAAATATACACATAGCGTATTATAATTGATAATCCACATTAAAATTTTATATTTAGAATAAGATGATATTTGCAGCGATAGATATTGGCTCAAACGCGATAAGATTACTTATTGAAGAATCTAATGTAGTAAGTAAAGATGACTTTTATTTTAAGAAAATTTCTTTAACTAGAATCCCTATACGTTTAGGGAAAGATGTTTTCTCTAAAGGTCATGTTACAGAAAAAACAAAAAATAAACTTATTGACGCTTTTAAAGCTTTTAAACTTCTTATGAAAATTAATGAAGTTGATTTTTATAGAGCATGTGCAACCAGTGCAATGAGAGAAGCTGAAAATCGCCATGAAATTTGTGAAAGTATACTCCAAAATACAGGAATAGACCTAGAAATTATTTCTGGTAAAGAAGAGGCAAAATTGATATTTTCCAACTTTCATTTGTCATCTATTGATGTAGAAAAAAATTACATATTCATTGACGTGGGTGGAGGTAGTACGGAACTATCCTTAATCCAAAACAATGTGAAGACTTCATCAAAATCTTTTAGGATTGGATCTGTGAGGTATTTAAGTGGGAATGAAGCTGAAAAAGTGAAAACTAAAATGAAATCTTGGCTGAATGATAACTATTCAAATAATGAAGAAATTTCAGCAATTGGTACAGGAGGCAGCATTAATAAACTTTACAATTTAAGTAAACATAATTTTGGTGAGCCTATGTCCTACAAAAGTTTAAATGAAATAATAAAATATATTTCAACATTTAGCTATGAAGATAGAATTCGTAAGTTAAAACTTAAACCGGATAGAGCAGATGTAATTGTTCCGTCAGGTGAAATCTATAAAATGGTAATGAGTTCTACCGGTGCAAATCAAATAATCGTTCCAAAAGTAGGTTTGTCTGATGGGATTATTTATAATTTATTTTTGCAAAAAGAATTATAATTTTTTAACTCATAGATGATTGAATATGACTAATGATTTCGCTTTTAGCTTCATTTAAATCTTCGTTGTTCACCCAGTAATAGTCTTTATCTCTTTTAAACCAGGTCATTTGTCTTTTTGCATATTTTTTAGTGTTAGACATGATTTTATTTATCGCTTCATCTTTACTAATCTGACCTTCAAAAGAATCAAATAATTCTTTATAACCTACTGTATTGAGTGCATTATAGTGTTTTTTGGAAATTAAACTTTTTGCTTCCTCCATCAATCCTCTTTCTATCATTATTTCACATCTTTTTTCAATATTAGAATCCAATTTATTCTTGGGCAAATGCAACAATATTTTCACTATTTTAAAAGGTCTTTTTTTTGTACTTCTTTTTAGAAATGAAGAATAGGGTTTATTAGTGATTAGGGAAACTTCTATGGCTCTTATGATACGTTGTGGGTTTTGAATATCTACCCTTTGGTAATGAGTTGGATCTAACTGTTTTAATTGTTCTTGTATGTGTTTTAATCCATACTTTTCATATTGAATATTTAACTCTTTTCTGATTTTTTCATTGCGTGGAATTTCATCTAACCCTCTACATACTGCGTCTATATACATTCCTGAACCTCCTGTCATGATTATCAAATCTTTAGTCTTAAAATACTGTTTTAAAAAGTCTATTACATCTACTTCAAATTCACCAGCTGAATATAGATTTTCAATGGATTTTTGTCCAATAAAGTGGTGTTTTACCTCTTTGAGTTCTTTTTCGCTTGGTTTTGCAACTCCGATATTTAATTCTTGATAAAATTGTCTGCTATCGCACGAAATAATTGAACAATTAAAATGTTTTGCAAGTTCAATACACATGGATGTCTTCCCTACGGCAGTAGGACCAGCAATTACGATTAAAGTTGGCTTTTTGTTCATCTACAAATAAAAGTAATTAACCATTTATTTTCGACAAAAAAAAATACAATATTTACACTTTTTGACAGGGTTGATTAGATTTGCATATGATTGATAAAATTCTAATACTTGATTTTGGTTCACAGTACACTCAATTAATAGCGAGAAGAGTCAGAGAGCTTAATGTATATTGCGAAATTCACCCCTTTAATAAGAAACCTTTATTAGAAAACGTAAAGGGTGTTATTTTATCGGGTAGTCCTTCTTCAGTAAGGCAACAAGATGCACCGATGCCAAATTTAAAAGGTGTAATAAATAAGATCCCATTATTAGGAATTTGTTATGGAGCACAATGGTTAATTCACCATCATGGCGGAAATGTTGAAAAATCTGACTCAAGAGAATATGGGAGGGCCATACTTCAAATTTCCATGGAAAGTGATCCTCTCTTAAACGGTATGTCTGCTGAAAGTCAAGTATGGATGTCTCACGGAGATACTATTACTGAAACACCAGATAGTGTGATTAACATAGGAAGCACTCAAGATGTAAAGAATGCCGCATACAGATTTAAAGATCAACAAACCTGGGGTATTCAATTTCATCCCGAGGTGTATCATTCAACAGAAGGTAAAATATTGATTGAAAATTTTGTAGTTCATATTGCTAAGGCATCTCAAACTTGGACTCCAAATTCATTTGTTGAGAGTACTGTATCAGAAATTCGAGATACAATAAAAAATGAAAACGTAGTATTAGGCCTGAGCGGTGGAGTAGACTCAAGTGTAGCCGCTTTGTTATTACATAGAGCTATAGGCGAACAGCTAACCTGTATCTTTGTAGATAATGGACTTTTACGAAAGAATGAATTTAAAGATGTTTTAGATAAATATAAATCCTTGGGTTTAAATGTAAAAGGGGTTGATGCCAAACAACTTTTTTATGATAGTTTAAAAGGTCTTACAGACCCTGAAGATAAAAGAAAAGCCATTGGTAAAACTTTCATAGATGTGTTTGATGAACAAGCACAAAAAATTTCAAACGTAAAGTGGTTAGCTCAAGGAACCATTTATCCGGATATAATCGAATCTGTTTCTGTCAATGGACCTTCTGCTACCATAAAGTCTCATCATAATGTAGGTGGGTTACCAGATTACATGAAGTTGAAAATTATTGAACCGCTAAAAGCACTTTTTAAAGATGAAGTAAGACGTGTTGGAAAATCTATAAACCTTCCAGAAATTATTTTAAATAGACATCCATTTCCAGGACCTGGTCTTGGGATCCGTATTCTAGGAGAAGTTTCTGAAAATAAGGTACGGATTTTGCAAGAGGTTGATTATATATTTATTAATGGGTTGAAAACTAGTGGTTTATATAACGAAGTCTGGCAAGCTGGCGCCATATTACTTCCTGTTCAATCAGTAGGCGTTATGGGAGATGAACGAACATATGAAAATGCAGTTGCATTAAGAGCTGTAACTTCAACAGATGGGATGACAGCAGACTGGTGCCATTTACCGTATGATTTTTTGGCAGATATATCGAATCAAATTATTAATAGAGTTTCTGGAATAAATAGAGTAACTTATGATATTAGTTCTAAACCTCCTGCAACTATAGAATGGGAATAAGAAACAACATATATCACTGTGGATTACTTTTGATTTTTGTTTTTATAAACTTTGCATCTGTTGCTCAGTTTTATGATACCTCAAAATTTGTTCTTCATCAGGTAGAAAAAGGAGAAACAAGCTATGGTATTGCTAAAAAATATAACATTGACTTAAATGTTTTTTTCGAATTCAATACTTCTGCAAGCCATGGTTTAAATAGGGGAGAATATGTGAAAATTCCTATTTTAATTAA
Source organism: Bacteroidota bacterium (assembly GCA_036159515.1). Classification (GTDB taxonomy): domain Bacteria; phylum Bacteroidota; class Bacteroidia; order Flavobacteriales_D; family Parvicellaceae. The sequence goes on from JAYYEV010000084.1 coordinate 13,498, forward strand.
ATCAGATACTAATCAAGCAGACTCTGATTCTCTTTCTAATCAGCATATTGTAGTTTCTGGAGAAACATTATGGTCTATTGCAAAAAAATATGGAGTAGAGGTAGATTTAATTAAAACATATAATTATTTAGAAAATGTCAATTTAAGAATTGATCAAGTCTTATTAATACCAAATATTCCTGCTGATACGGTCAATGTAGTTAAACCATTAGTTAAACATCCGCCTCATCCCTTACTCAAATCCTGTGATACGATTGTAATTCATAAAGTTAGACGAAAAGAAACTTTGTATGGAATAGCTAATCTGTATGAAGTAACTTTAAATTCCATCCTAAAAAATAATCCAATATTAGAAGAAAAAGGATTACAAAAAGGGATGTCCATAAAAATCATTTACAAACTTAAAGACTGTAATTCGGATTCACTTCAAAAATTACAAGATACCATTACTCCTTTAGAGCTTTCTAATTTTATTAGCGATAAGTTAAATATTTCTTTGTTGTTGCCATTTATGTTTGAAGAGGCTGATTCTTTGATGGCAAACGGATTAGATCCAAATCTAAGTAATTTAAGTAGTAAAACTATTAATTCAATGGATTTGTATAACGGAGTGTTAATTGCTTTAAATGAGCTTAAAAAGAAAGGTTATCAAATAGATTTGAATGTCTTTGACACACAGTATGATACTTCTATCACTAAGCAAATTCTAAATGACTCTACTTTTAAAAAATCTAATTTAATAATAGGTCCTATTTTTTCAACGAACATTAAAAAGGTAAGAAATTTTTCAAGAAACTATTCAATTCCTATGATTACGCCATATGACATTCCTAATCAGGCTTTGTTTATGTATCCAAATTTATTTAAATATTTTCCATCTAAAGTAACCCAGTCAGCCAAGATTGGATCATATTTAAAAAAGGTAAAATCAGAATATAATATCATTCTCATCTCTAACGGAGATGATAAGAAAAGTCATACCTATGCTAAAGTTATAGCTAAAAATTATGCTGATACACTTGTAATTAATGATTCAACTTTTTCCATAGATACATTATCTTTATTGCGCCTTTACAGAGGAGAATCTACATCCTTAATAAGAGATGAAGTAGATACTAAAAAAGAAAATTTATTTGTTGTAGCTGCATCTGACATTCCATTTTTGACATTTATTTTTAATGATATATTAGAATTATCTAATTCAGAAAAATTCCATCGTGCTAAATTTTCAATTCTTGGTTTTCAAGAGCTATTTAATATGAACTCGATAGACATCAAGTATAAAAACAATTTCAAGTTGAAATTCACATCAAAAGGTAGAATTGATTATAGTTATGATAAAACCATAAATTTTATTGAAGATTATCAAGATAAATTTAAAATGAATCCTCAAGAAAATGCGTTTTTAGGTTATGATCTATTATTGTCAATGATTAATACCCTTTATCCCGTAGTAAAAGATGTTCACACTCCATTTCACGGACATTTTAATTATTCTGATTATAAGCAAATTGGCTCAAATAACGGTTTTGAAAATAAAGTTGTTAAGCTTTTTGAATACAGTGATTATATGCTTCATCAACTAAAGTAAATTGAAGAGAATTTTAAAGATACTTTTTTCATTAGCATCTATAGCCATACTACTATATTTCATAAATCCTTATTACAAGCTTTATAAACTTAGAAATGAAAGAGTACTTAAGTTTAGTAAAGCTTCTGAAACATTTAAAATTTCCGATAATGTACCCATGTCTAAATTAGATAGTATTTTAATTACTAAAAAACTTATGGACTCATCTTACAGTTTAATATCATTAATTGATTTTAAAAACTATACCAATGACACACTTGTTGCGGGGAAATATACCATTCAAAAAATTTGGAGCGCTAATACGTTAGTTAATCAAATTTTTCTGATGAGAAACCAACACATTATAGACCTACATATTCCTTCATGTAGAAATATAAAGGATTTATCAATAAAAATAGCTAAGCAATTGGATATAAAAACGGATGTATTATTAAACAAATTCAATGATCCCTTGATTCATCAAAAATATGGTTTTAGTTCGGTTATTTTTTCTACTTTCTTTCTTCCAACAACGCTTGAAGTGTATAAAAACATTTCAGTTGAAGACCTTTTAGATTTATTTGCTAAGAACTACAAAAAATTTTGGAATGAGAATCGTGTAAGAAAAGCCAATAAGATGAATTTAAAACCGTCTGAGATTACGATTTTAGCTTCTATTGTTCAATTAGAACAACAATCAAATTTTGAAGAACACAAAACCATAGCTGGACTATATTTAAATAGACTTAAAAAAGGCATGAAACTACAGGCAGATCCTACTATAAAATATGCTTTAAAGAATCCTAAACTAAAAAGAGTGCTTAATAAACATTTAAAAGTAGATTCACCTTATAATACCTATTTACACAACGGATTACCTCCTGGTGCAATCTTTATCCCAGAAACATCAGTAATTGATGCTGTATTAAATTACGAAGAACACAATTACTTGTTCATGTGTGCTTACCCGTCTTATAATGCAAACCATAGTTTTGCGATTTCATATAAAGATCATTTGAAGAATCAAAAAAATTATACAGATTGGTTAGATAAGGAAGGAATTAGATAATTAATGCAGTAACGAATACCATAAGATTAGTAAAAAAACAACTTAAAGCAACCTTTTTAAGCTCTCCATCTAATTTTTGAGGATTTTTATTTCTATACACACTCCTAACATTTATTAAGCAAATAATAAAAGGAAATGCCGATAAAAAATAGAGACTATTTCCAGAATTTACAAGTAAAAAAAACAAAGATATTAGTGCTGTAATAATTAAAAAATAATGATAAATTTTTGAATTGTTTTGGCCTAATAATACCGCAAACGTTTTCTTATTTGATTTAAAGTCGTTATCAATATCTCTCATATTATTGAGATTTAATACGGCACAACTTAGAGAACCTATATATAAAGAACCTGGAATTACTAAAAGTTTTACTTCTTGAGTAAACAGAAAAAAACTGCCGAATACACCAATAATTCCAAAAAAAATGAATACAAATAAATCTCCTAATCCGTGATATCCATAGGCCGATTTTCCCACAGTATATTTTATGGCAGCAACAATAGCTAAAATACCTAATACTAGAAATAGTAAGATTTTAAATGTGTCTTCCGTTGAAAAAGAAAAAAATATCAATAATATTCCAGAAATAAAGCTAGTAATACTTGTTATAATTATTCCTTTTTTCATGTCGTCTCTTGAAATTTTCCCAGATTGAACCATCCTATCCTTTACTTCTCTAAACTGGTCGCTACCTTTTATTCCGTCTCCAAAGTCATTTGCAAAATTTGATAGAATTTGAAGAAAAAGAGTAGTAAGAAGAGCCAGGATTAACTTAATAGGTGAAATTTCGAAAGAGTAAATTTTAGCAATAGAAGCACCCATTAGAATGCAAGAAAATGCAAGTGGGAGTGTTCTAAGTCTAGCTGCTTTAATCCAGTATACTAATTTCACCATACAAAATTACTCAATTAAAGTTGAGCCAGTTAAGTGTTTTATTTAAATTTATAGAGTGTACCACTTTGGCTAAAGAAACCATTTTTGACGTTAAGGGTAAAGAAGTAAGCACCATTGGGGAGTTCTCCACCTACACTATTTCTACCATCCCATCTGAGGTTATTTCCAGTTGATATGAACT
>JAYYEV010000085.1:0-21530 GCA_036159515.1 Bacteroidota bacterium
CCCATCATTCTAGCCCCTAAAACACCTGTTAAAGATCGGGTTATATCCACTAGATAATCCAATTCAGCACAACTCACATCATACAAAGATGATAATCCGTGATGAGATTGATAAAGCATCTCACCTACCTCATGAAATTTATGTTGAGCAAACATGGAAAGCACTTGCTCTACTCTGTTTTGTTCTTCAATCACATAAAGTGCTCTATTGAACACTTTGTTATCCATTTTCGTCTTACACTTTTTCAAAGATTCTAAGGAAACTTTTGCTAAATGAGTGAAGTGTGGAAATTCAGATTGTATGATACTTAAGGCCTTTTTTGTTTCTTTCACCCTTTTCAAATAGGCTGAATCACTCAAATTATGTTTAATATTACTATTAAACAACACCCATTGAAAATCAGTTAATGAAATATCAATTAATTTATATTCTAGCGTTTGGCAATTTAAATATAAAGCTGCCTCCTGCTTTCCAAATAAGATAGCATATTGATCCATGATACCACAAGGTGTGCCTGCATATTGATGTTCTACCTTTTGTGCTATCAGCGCCATGTCCTTTTTAGAGATACCAAGGTCAAATAACGAATTCAACGCCTTAAGGAGTCCACAAGTTAACGAGGCTGAGGAACTTAAACCAGCTCCAACTGGAATCGAACCAGAAACATGAGCTTTAAATCCACTGATTTTATTTGGATAAATTTTATACAATTCACTAACCACACCTATCACGTAATTATGCCATTTTTCTTCGGAAAGACCATCGTCTTTCAGCCTTCTTCGGAGTTTGTTTTCGAATTGCAATGACTTTACTTCATACTCTATTCCGTCCGTTTTAGTTATATGTATTTGGGTAGTCAAATTAATTGGCATAGGAAGCACATCTCCACCATTGTAATCTAAATGCTCACCAATGATGTTAATCCTTCCCGGCGAAATAATCTCAATAGTGTGTTTGTTATCCCATTTAGACATGTGTTAAATGTAGGTTAAATCGCGATAAGTCCTGATGAAAATAGTATTTTGGTCATTCAAAAGTCAAGTATGAAAAAGCTAATTCATTTCCAAAAATCGCTTTTTAGTTTAAGCTTAATGCTGTTTTGTTTCTTTGATTTCACAGCGCAAACCCTACTGCCCATTATAGAAGATCCTACTATTGTCGAAATTAACAAGCTGCCATCCCACGCTAGTTTTTTTGCTTATGAAAACGTAAAGTTTGCCCAAGAGAAAGACGTAAATCAATCCAAAAGATATTTATCACTCAATGGGTTTTGGAAATTTAAATGGGCCAAAAACCCTTCAAGCAGACCCGTTGAATTTTTCAAAACTGATTTTCCCGATTCTGATTGGGATACCATTCCCGTTCCCTCAAATTGGCAACTCCATGGATATGGCATTCCCATTTATGTCAATATCCCATATCCATTTAGTTTCGATAGCACGCCCTATCCACCGGATGTGCCCGATGAAAATAATCCAGTAGGTTGTTACAAAAGAGATTTTGAAATTCCAGAGGGTTGGGTTGGGAAAGATATTATCCTTCATTTTGGTGCAGTCAAGACTTGTTTTTTTGTGTGGATAAATGGAAAACAAGTTGGATATAATCAAGATTCAAAACTACCTGCAGAATTTAATATCACTCCTTACATATTGAAAGGTGAAAACCAAATTGCAGTTGAGGTATACCGATGGTGTGACGGAAGTTATTTGGAAGATCAAGACTTTTGGCGATTAGCTGGAATTGAACGAGATGTATTTTTATACACAAAAGAAAAAGTAAGCGTAGAAGATTTTACCGTTACTGCAGATTTAAGTGAGGATTATGAAGATGGATTATTTAATTTAAAAACTATTGTAAGTGCCAATGAAGCTACCAAATTTAAGGGCAAATTAAATCTCAAGTTGAGTAGAGAGGGGAAAGTGGTCTTAGAAGAAACCAAAGAAATCTCCTTAAAGAAAGAATCATCCAAAACCATTTTTCACAGTGCAATCTTAAAAAATGTGGATACGTGGAGTGCTGAAATTCCTAATCTCTATGAACTTCAAATTGAACTGAAAGATAAAAAAGGAAGAACTATTGATGCCATTCAAAAAAATGTAGGTTTCAGAAACATAAAAATTGAAAATAGTCAACTTCTTATCAATGGTCAACCAATACTCATTAAAGGAGTAAATCGGCATGAACACCATATGAAAACGGGCCATGTAGTATCCAAAGAAGACATGCTAGAGGACATTCTTATCATGAAGAGTAACAACATCAATGCCGTGAGAACTTCCCATTACCCTAACCACCCATACTGGTATGACCTATGTGATGAATACGGTTTGTATGTATATGATGAAGCCAACATTGAATCGCACGGAATGGGATATGATCCAGAACAAACGTTGGGCAATGATTCCATCTGGATGAAAGCACACATTGAACGAACGGTGAGAATGATTGAACGAGACAAAAACCACCCTTCTATTATCGCATGGTCCTTAGGAAATGAAGGAGGTAACGGATGTAATTTCCATGCTACTTACAGAAAGGCTAAATCTATGGACAGCACAAGAATTGTGGTGTATGAACGCTCTGTACTTGATTGGAATACAGACGTTGTGGGTTTAATGTATGCAGATTATGATTATTTAGAGAGATATGCCCAAAATAAAGATCAAAAGAGACCCTTTGTCCTATGTGAATATGCTCATGCTATGGGAAATAGCTTAGGGGGCATTAAAGAATACTGGGATCTATTTAAAAAACACGACAAACTTCAAGGCGGATTTATTTGGGATTTCCAAGATCAAGGATTGTTGACCAAAACTAAAGATGGAAGACCTTACTTTGCCTATGGCGGTGATTTTGGACCTGAAGGTATTCCAAGTGATCACAACTTTTTAAATAATGGATTAATTGCAGCTGACAAATCACTGAATCCACATATGTTAGAAGCCAAAGCAGCTTATCAAAATATTGAATTTTCAAAGACTAAAATACTTGGACAAATAAGAATAAGGAATAATCATTTCTTCAAAGATCTTAGCAATGTTATGTTCAAATGGTCGCTTATGGAGAATGGCAGTCCTATTGAAAAAGGGATAATTGATAATATATCATTATTGCCTCAAGAAACTACCTATTTAAACATTCCCTTTGAGAGTAAAATTAATCCGCACGCTGAATTTTTTTTACATCTATTTGCGACCCTTAAATCAGATGAAATAGGATTAAAAAAAGGCCAAATTATTGCTCAATACGAGTACCCTGTAAACAAAAGAGAAGCACCTCATATTAGCACCGTTTCTAATGGTGAAATAACGAAGGAAATTAATGGAAAAGAAATTCTGATTAGTGGAACCAATTTTCAAGTTACCATCCATACAGAGCTAGCTACTCTTACAAAATACAATGTAGATGGAACCGAATTTATAAAGCAAGGAGGACATTTTAATTTTTGGAGAGCTCCAGTTGATAATGACTATGGAGCCAATACTCCTGTGATATATAAAGAGTGGAGAGATGTAGGTAAAAATAACACATCGTTCAGCTACACTATAAATCAAAAAAACAAAGGTGAAATTAATTTAAGCTTTACCACAGCGATTTTAAATGGAGATGCCCAACTCACCAAAAACTATGACATTTACTCCAATGGTAGAATCCATATTTCTAATCAACTTACTGCCATTAAAGGAGATCACTCCCCTATGTATCGTTTTGGTAATCAATTTGAAATACCAGATTATTTTACACAATGCCAATGGTATGGAAATGGTCCCGGGGAATCTTATGCAGACAGAAAAAGTGCAGTTATGGTAGGTAAATACAATTCTTCAATTGACAATATGCATACCAACTACGCAAGACCTCAAGAAAATGGAAATAGAACCGATACAAGGTGGGTTAAGTTTAGTAACGGGAAAGGCAGCAGCGTTCAATTTATTTCTAATGAACTTTTTAATTTTAGCGCAAGTCATTTTGCTCAGGAAGACTTAGACAGTGGACCCAGCAAGACAACCACACAGAAACATGGAAAACTTCTTGTACCTAGAAAAAATATTTACGTGAATGTAGATGGATTTAGCTCAGGAGTAGGATGTGTGAACAGCTGGGGTGCGCTACCCAGAGAAGAATATCAACTACCTTATAAAGACTATTCATTTAATTATTGGATTATACCATCATATCCAAAATAGATTAATCCAGTTGCATTCCTTCGTGAAACACCCATCCCGAAACTGGGAATGAACCCTTAGAATCTTTAACAAATTCGTCCGGTTTTCTCTTACTAATGAGTACTTTCACATAGGCAATTTGTTGGTCTTTCATATGAAATGAATATTCGCAATTGTTGTTTTCACAACTTACTTCATCATCCCATATGAAAGTATTGACTTCTCCCTCATCCAGGTAACTTGTTTTGGTATTTAACTCTCGTCTTGACATGGATGTAAATGGTTGATCGTAAGAAATAGAAAGACCCACTAAATGAAGCTGATCAGGGATAGTGAATGACATATTTACTTTTCCATTTTGAAGTTTAGTTGATGACTTAATTAGATAATCGTTAATAAATTCTTCATAGTAGCAAAAAGAACTTCCATTATACGCTACACCTAAACCTACATAATTATGAAATGAGTTTAAAATATTCACTCGGTGGCCATCAAAAGGGGGTCTTTCATTGTACATTAATAAATGATTATCTCTCATTAAAGAAATCATTTCATCTAAATCTTTTTTAAAAAAGCCTGTGCTTTCCACCCCAGAAGCATTTTCCGAAACATGGGCTACGCCCCCATCCATTGCATATCGATGATATGGTTTTCTTCCTTGGGTGTCCCAATGGCCAACATATTTATTTAAAGCGGCATTTTGAGCTGTTTTATTTGCAGAACGACAAGCATGAATATCTAACTCAACCAACTGTTTATGGTGTTTTTTTCGATGCTTGTTAATGAGATTTAGTAACACCAATTTAGCTAGTAGTTGTTCATCATTATCTTTAAATTCAAGCAACCTAGTTTCTTTTGCATTCTTTAATTTGTAGCTCTGCCAAACCTCATTTGAAATATGGTACTTTTCATTAATTTGACCATAAAAAGGATTACGAGAAAGCGACAAAATTGTAAATAGAAAAGCTAAGCTGAGTTTTTTATAGATAAAGCATCTTATCATTTTACAAATATATTTTGAAAAAATGGAGCTTAAGAAATATTAATGTTAAAAACAGTAAAGGCGGAACCTTCACATGGAAAATTCCGCCTTTTAATCAGATAAACTGACTATCAAATTACAGTTAAAGAGTTCAAGCTTTCATAGACTCTATTGAGCATTTGTCCACTTTCTGACACCTATCTTGAAAATTCGCGTGGATTTTCTTGATTCAAACTTGGTTTATTGCAAGCAATAACTTCATTTGACATGTCGAACATGTTCGATTTAGAAAACAAGATTAACATCAAAGATTTCTCTTTTTCAACTTTTTGATTCATGTTATTTTTGGACTTACGTCTTTCAAGCTTAAATAAATCAAGCTCTTTCATTTCACCAATCAAATAACTTATTTTCGAAGTGCTTCACTACATCTAATTGTACTTTCTAAGCACAATTTTAATTTTAATTTGGCCGAGATACTGACCTATTATTATTAACCTATTTACTGCAGGTGTAGCTGTAAACTTAGGAAGCAATGTCATTTAAAAAATTTCTTTTTTTCAATTAGCTGGAATTACATTTGAACTTTCGATCAGTTAATTGAAATCACTTTCAATTTAAGTAGGTTCTAGCATATTGCCTTCCGAGATGCGTTATTTCATCTACCAAACACTCCTTTGAGCCGTCTGGTCCAGTTATTGTATAAATTACTTTACACTTTTGCTGGCCTATCAAATTATTCCGAAGAAAATTTGAGTTAGAAGTTAAATTTCATTTCAAAGATTTCTCTTTTTCCACATTTACAAAATCAACTTTTGGATAAATCTTTCAAAAAACAACTTGGTTGTTTCTCTTTCGTTTCTTTTGAAGCAAATCTAACTTCGAGATGTTTCACTAAATGTGACTCTTTTGTCTCTCATTTAACAACGTAATATTACGACTCATTTTTTATTTCGCAATCATATTAATGACTAGGTTTTCCACATTTTACAAACAAATTTTATTCACAATTGTGAATTACAAAATATTATTTTATACTTAATAATAATTGACTAATTAAAGATTAGAAATGCAAGCTAATTTAAAATAATGAATTAATATTTAAACTGAGGAGATTTACGTTTTTCATTTTATTTTTTTATATAATTTTCAAGATTCTAAAAAAGGAATCGTAAACATGACTAAAGATAAAATTTTCGCTCTCCTTGTTTTGTTCATCTTAGCACAGGGCTGTTATGTGAAGAATAGATTGATTATCCCCCCTAAAAAACATGTATCTATTTACTTAGAAGAGTCCTTACCCGCCAACGTGTTAATTAAAAACAAAGGGGTAGGTGAACTTGCAGTAAGTGTGAATTACAACAAGAACCAAAGACAAATATCGGGTTTTGGACTTGATGGGCGTGCTACTGGAAAAATATTAATTAAAAAAAACTGTGTATTACAATTTAAGAATGGAAACGATTTTAAAAAAGTGGTTCATTTTAGACTTGAAGATGTCTATAAAACAAAAGAACAAGTTGCCCTAAGAGAAATTAATCTTAAGTTAATTAATAATTCTTCTACATCCATCCCTTTAATTATTCCTGGCGTGATGAGCCCTACTCTATCACCAAACTCAACAAGCAATGTGAGATTGAAAATTGGACAGGAAATAATTTTCAAAAAAAACATGAATAAATCAGTCATTTACACTGTTTCAGAAAAAAATGAAGATGGGGATAAAATTTATATTAATGAACTAATTAACAAGACAGAATGAAACAAATTTTACGCTACTTTATGGCGATTTTTTTTGGTATATTAATCGGAAGCATAGCAAATATGCTTATCGTTTCAGTAAGTACAATCATCATTCCACTTCCTGAAGGTGCTGATAATTCTTCTGTAAAATCACTAGAAAAAACCATTCATTTGTTTGAATTTAAACATTTTCTTATGCCGTTATTTGCACATGCACTAGGGAGTCTAATTGGGGGCAATGTAGCCGCATGGATAGCACCTAATAATAAATTATTAATGGCTTTAACTATTGGATTTTTTTTTCTTATAGGTGGAATTGTGATGGTTTTTCAACTTCCTTCTCCCATGTGGTTTAACACAATTGATTTAACATTGGCGTATCTACCCCTGAGTTGGATTGGATATGTTACATATGTAAAAATCAAGCGTAAGTAACTGTTTTTATGCAATAGAATTAGACAAAATTTCATTAAGACTTATTTTATTTATTTTAGATTGTGAAAAAATTAAAATATATAGGTGCTTATTTCAGCCCATTACTAGCACTACTATCTTTTCAGCTTCAAGGATTTGGAGCTTTCTTATGTATTTTTATATTGTATGTAATTGTGCCCATATCTGAGCAGTTTTTACCTCAAGATACCTACAATTTATCCAAATCTGAAAAAGAATTAGCCAAAGCAGATCCATTTTACGATTGGATTCTTTACTTGCTTGTACCACTACATCTTTTTGTAATCTACACTTACCTCACTAAAATATCTAGTCCTGAAATTCAACTAACGGAAATCATTGCTTACACCATGACAATTGGTACTATATTAGGCATTAATGGAATTAATGGAGGACATGAACTGGGTCATAAAACGAATGAACCCATTAAACTCATTTGTGCACATATTTTATTGGCTACAAGCCTACAAAACCATTTTATGACCTATCATAATAGCGGGCACCACAGAGATGTGGCTACTCCAAACGATCTCACTACAGCAAAAAAAGGGCAGAGTTTTTATCATTTTGCCATACAATCACAAATTGGAGGGTATTTTAAAACATGGAAACTGGAGAGAGAAAAATTACAAAAACAGGGAAAGAGTTCTTTTCTCAACCCCATGATTTTACTCACCTTAATTCCATGGTCTCTACAAGCTATTGTTTTCATTTATTTTGGATGGATAACCGGAACGTTATATTTACTAGCCAGTATTTTTGGTATTTCAATGCTAGAATCTCAGAATTATTTTTCTCACTATGGACTTACAAGAAATAAAAAGGCAGACGGAAGTTATGAAAGAGTTAAAGCTCATCACTCATGGAACTCTGATCATTTGTTGGGTAGAGTATTATTATTTGAATTAACTAGACATTCTGATCATCACTTTATGGGTGCAAAGCCTTATCAAATTCTAGAATCTAAATCGGACAGCCCACTGTTACCTTATGGCTATCCGGCCATGCTTATACTTGGTTATTTTCCATTTCTATTTAAGCCTATTATGGCTAAGCAGTTAGAAAAATACAATCATCTAAACGTGTGAATGTTTTATTTTAGTAATTATGTATAAAATACTGGTTTTTAGTATTTTATAGTAATTATAAAACACTAATCTGACTTGCTGATCTTTTTGCTTCTTGTGTTAAATTATCCGTGTTTTCAGCACCTGATTTTAGTAACACACCCATCCTTCTAAAAGCCCGTGTCGTTGGTTTCCCAAATAATCTAACATCCGTATTTACTTCACTTAATGCTTTTTGAACACCAACAAAAACAGGTTCTGAATGAGATTCTTCTTTAGCTAAAATAACAGCAGATGCACCATTTTTGAGTAGAATAATTTCAGGAATTGGAATACCTAATATGGCCCTAGCATGTAATTCAAATTCGTTTAAATTTTGTGTTTTAGCCAAAGTAACCATTCCTGTATCGTGGGGCCTAGGTGACAACTCTGAAAAATAAGTAGCATCTTTAGTGATGAAGAATTCTACCCCCCATATACCTGCACCACCAAGTGCTTTAGTTACTTTATCAGCCATTTCCTCTGCTTCTTGAAGTCGTACTGGATTCATAGGCATAGGCTGCCAACTTTCTTGATAATCTCCCCTCTCTTGTCTATGTCCAATAGGTGGACAAAACAGTGTTTTTCCATTATGTTGCGTCACAGTTAACAGGGTTATTTCATAATCAAAATCAATAAAGCCTTCTACTATAACCTCCTGCAAATCACCCCTTGACCCTTCTACTGCATAATTCCATGCATGTTCAATATCCTCCTTACTTTTGATTACAGATTGCCCTTTTCCAGAACTTGACATTAAAGGTTTTACTACGCATGGATAACCACAGTAGGCTACTCCTTTCTCAAGTTCATCTACACTTTTTGCATATTGAAATGGCGCTGTTCTCAGCCCAAGATCATTTGCAGCAAGATCTCTTATAGCTTTTCTATTCATGGTGAAATTTGCGGCCTTTGCACTTGGAACCACATGATATCCATTGCTTTCATAATCATAAAACCGTTCCGTCCTAATCGCTTCGACCTCGGGCACAATAAAATCTGGCTGGTGTTTTTCTACTATACGATCTAATTCATCTCCATCAAGCATATTGATAACTTCATTTTCGTGAGCCACTTGCATAGCAGGAGCTCCTGGGTAACTATCTACAGCAATTACATACTGACCAAGTCGCTGACAAGCAATTACAAATTCTTTTCCTAGTTCTCCTGAACCTAACAGTAAGATCTTTTTACGCATACAATTAATTATATTCTAAAATTAGAGTAAAAATGATAAAATGAATTACAAAACAGCACCCTATAATCCACAATTGATTAACATATTTGAAATAAATAATCTAAAACAAATAAGTATTATTTCATTTAGAAATGGCAATTAACTGATATCTAACCTTAATTTAAATATAGATTTTAACCATTTTGGTGTGGCTTTAACTAGCTGATAATAAGGAGTTTGTACACCCCCAAAACCTCTAAAAAAACGCTCTACAGACTCCTTCATGGTCCCCTCAAAATCAAAGAGGTCAACTTTTTCTGAAGCCAACTCAATCGATTTCCACATTAATAAGCTCATGGCTTCACTATTTCGGAATCTAGTGTCGGTACCACCTATTAAATAATAAGCTGCTTGATTATCCCAAATCAAAAGCATAGCAGCATGAGGATTTCCATGTTCATCTTTAGCCACTAGCAACTTTCCTAATTCTTTTTTTTGAATTTCTTCAAATAAAACCTTTACCGTATTTGCTGGATACGGATTTCCCAATCCCTGTCTAGAAAATGTTTGATTGGATAGTTCAATTAATACATCTATTTCATTTGAAACATCCACATTTATCAATTTTGAAGCCTTTTTAATGTTTTTTCTGGTGGAGGAACTTAATCTGTTATACACTTCATCACTTTTTCCCTTGATTGAATCTAAAATAAAGGTATATTTTACTGAAGTTTCATATTTTTTCCATTGAAAAGGCTGTGTATTTGACAATGAAGGAGATAATTTCACAATCGATAATTGATTTTTTGGCAGATTGTCTATTAAGAAAGAGTATATTTCTTTTTCATAGCCCAATTTCGTATTATTTTTTTGACCATCTGGGTAAGCTAGCCATGGACCAAGTTGAGGAGTTAAAATGGGGGGGAGAAGATAAGTTAAACCCCATTTTTTCTTTATTTCATAAGGGAATACTCCAAATATTTGATTTGATTTCTTGTAAACCACTACATCCCAATTTTTGGAAACCGCATCTAACCACCAAGGCTGATAAAAAATGGGTAGATCGTGTTGATTACAAAATGTGTTATAATCTGATTTATTGATCATTACATATATGAACGTAAAAAATACAAATTTGATACACTAGGTCCAATATTGTTTTTTTAATTCTTTAATGATAATTTGAATCAATTTTTTATCATATGAGAAGTTAAAATCACTAGCGATTAACCTTCTCACATTGAAAGAACCTAGAGCTAGTCTTATAAAAGACATATTTTCATACTTAACAGGTTGACCAATGATTATTTTCTTGTAATTATCAAGATCATCTCTTTCTTTAGCACATATTTCCATATACAATACTCTCAGTTCTTCATCTGACAACAACGAACCATCAGGGTGTTTTACATTAAAAGAAATTATCGATCTATTGGTTATGGATTGATCCGGCATTAAATCAAAATAATCGGAATTTAACTGTAGTTGACTTATCACAAAAGCATTCCACCTATCTATAGCTGTGGTGACCATGTCTTCGCCATAAAAAGAAAGAAGTTTCATCTCTGAAATAGCACACTCCCACCTTAGTAAGGTACCGTAGTTTTTATTTTCTCTAAACTTACTTCTAAGTACAGGGTGCTCCAATGGAATATCTGATGAGCTAAAAATAGTTTTAAATGGCTCAACAGCCTCGTCAGAGATGTTTGTAAGCTTAGATGAAATCGTTTTGGGGACCAAAACAGCACCGCAAAATGGCGGAGATTGATAAAATTTGGATCCTGTCAACAAAACCATACAATTTAACCTGATCAATGAATTAATTAATTTTGCTGTAGTTCTCATTTGACAAACATCAATTACCCAGAATACATCTGGATTTGCTCGGGGTATCATGGATATGTTGTCTACAATTCCAGATTTACTTCCAATTACGAGATTTGCAATAACCTGGTGTGTTTTACTTTTTTGATCAATTACATCTAAAATATCTGTCTTATGATTAAGAATGTTCCCCTCATCGTCTCTTGCAGGAAACGTTTGTTGTGCAATTTGAACCTCAGGATGAATAGGGTCACCCTTTACCACATTCTCTTCAAATTGATTCGTTCCGAAAAAATACTTCCCTAAAATAGCAGTATTAGACCCCGTTCCTAATTCTTCAGGACAGGTAACTATACTGAAAATGGGCTTTTCAGGGTTCATAATTCTAGAGAACATGATTGGAAAATAGCACAAATCACTTCCTGAAGGACCATAAAAAATATCAAAATCGTACTTTGGATTTCTAAGAATTAATTTTTTGAGCTGCTTTTGTTGATTATTTAATAGCTTATCATAATCCTCCACGTTTAATCGATTAATCATTTTATCGACTGCACGCTTACTATCTACATTAAGGTTGGACATCGTACAAGAACCCCTATTAAATACTCCTTCATAGATTAGAGGATTACCATGGTATTTATTGAGTCCGTTTTCGTTCAAACTAATTCTCTCATCTCCTCCCTTTACAATATCCTGTATATTCATATCGTTAATTATAACTACACAAATAAAAATATTTTAATTCAGAATATAGAATAAGTTAGGATAAATCATATACATTTAAGCTTACCTACCTGTCACATGGGAATAGTAACTCGACAATCCATAAAGGCAACTATTGCAACTTACTTAGCTGTAGTAATAGGCTATTTAAACCTTGGATATTTTTTTCCAAAAATTTTTTCTACAGAACAAATTGGTTTAATCTCTTTTTTATTGGGGACCTCTACCCTTCTTGTTTGTGTATTTCAAATGGGTATACCTACTACTATTATTCGATTTTCACCGGTAATTAAAAAGAATCATTCTGAAAAATCATTTTATTCATTTTCACTACTAATTCCATTACTGGTTTTTGCACTTGTTTTTGGCACTCTTTATCTGTTTTTAAACGCAATACTTAACACATTTTATGCTGAAAATGAATTGATCAAAAATAACATTTATTATGTTCCTGTTTTTACATTTTTAATAGGTTTTACAGGTGTTTTTGCAGCTCACTGCAACAGTAAATTAAGAATCGTAATACCCACCATTATTGAAAAGTTTATCAGCAGACTCCTCATTTTGTTATTGATCGTATTCGTGATCCTAGGATGGATAAAATTTGAAGACTTTATAAATGGGTACATTTTAGTTTATTTGGTTTGTTTCATCCTAACCTACATTTATTTTAAAAAACTAAGTCAAGACCGTCCAAATAAGGAGAAGAAATTAACACTTCAAAATAAAAAAGAAATGCTTCGATTTGGAGCCATTAGTTTTTTGACTGCAATTGGCGCACGTATTGTTGAAAATATTGATGTCATTATGATAAGCTCTATCATAGATTTAAGCAATGCAGGGATTTATAAAATTGCATTTTATATTGGTGGGGTAATAATGATCCCATTAGGAACAATAGGCCAGATTAGTTCTCCTCTATTCGCTCAGTTTTGGGAAACAAAATCGCTCCGAAAAATTGACGACCTTTATAAAAAAGCTTCTATTAATTTGATATTGATTGGAGGGATTTTATTTGTAGGTGTTTTCATTAACCTGGATAATATTTTTAGAGTAATGCCAAATGGTCAAGACTTTGTAAAAGGAAAATGGGTGATTTTAATTATTGCCATCGGAAAGCTAATTAACATGGGGCTTAGTTTAAACGGACACTTACTTCAAAATTCGAAATATTATTATTTCAACACCTATTGCATTGTATTTTTAGGTGTTTTAACCATTATAACAAATCTGATTTTTATCCCAATTTGGGGGATAATAGGTGCAGCATTTGCCTCTGCATTATCGCTAATTATTTTTAACCTCATCAAATTTGTCTTTATTTTAAGTAAATTTAAAATGCATCCCTTCTCGTCTATGACCATACCTGCCATTTTAATTATTCTCTTGGCTGTATTTTTAAATTATTTATTCCCTCAAATAGAAAATGTATTCTTGGATATATTTTACCGATCTACTATCATCTCCATTTTATATATCGGCATTGCTTACTATGGAAACATCAGCAAGGAATTTAACACTCAACTTAATAAATTCACGTTCAATAAGTTACCATGGAAAAGAAGTTGATTGAGTGGAGTGATTTTGAAAAAATAGATATGCGAGTAGGGACTGTAGTTCATTCAGAGATTAATAAACACACGTTCAAACCTTCTTTGATTATTCATGTTGATTTTGGCCCCTTAGGTGTCAAAAAAACATCTGCACAAATAACTAGTTTATACCATCACAAAGAATTGGTAGGTAAACAAGTCGTTGGAATAATAAATTTCCCGAAAAAACAAATAGCTAATATGATAAGTGAGTTTCTATTGTTGGGATCTACTAATGAACAAAACAACGAGGTCGTAATTATTGAGCCCGAAAGAAAAGTATTAAACGGCTCAAAAGTGAAATGAAAATTCTTAAAAATAATTCATCATCTTTTGAAAGCAATATTCTTATTGTTAATATTACACTATGAAGCGAATTGGAATACTAACAAGCGGTGGTGATTGCGGTGGCCTTAATGCTGCTGTAAGATCCATATTTTACCGAGCCAAAGAAAAGTATAATCTTGATGTATATGGAGTTTTAGAAGGTACTGTTGGTCTTATGGAAAGACCACCCCGATATATCAAGTTAGATTATGGTACTTTCTCAGGAAATTTAATTCGACAAGGGGGCACTTTTTTAGGCACAACAAATAAAGGTAACCCGTTTAAATACCCTATGCCAGATGGTACGTTTAAGGACAGAACTGCCGAAATTGTGGGCGGATACCATGAAATGGGACTAGATGGCTTAATTGTTATTGGTGGTGACGGAAGCATGAAAATTATAAAAGAGATTGCAGATAAGGGAAATTTAAATATTGTAGCCATCCCTAAAACAATAGATAACGATGTAGGAGCTACCGAAAGCTCTATAGGATTTCATACCGCTGTTGATGTAGCTACCAATGCGCTAGATAATCTACAATTCACTGCAGCAAGTCACAGCAGAACTATGATATTAGAGGTCATGGGAAGAGATGCAGGCCATATTGCATTAAATGCAGGTATTGCGGGGGGAGCTGATGTGATACTTATCCCTGAAATTAATTACACTATAGATGGGATAATCAAAAAACTAAAACATCTAAACTCATATGGAATTAAACATTCCCTAATTGTGGTCGCTGAAGCCGTAAAACAAGAGAATGGTAAAAATAGCACCGTAAAATTTGCAGATGGAGAAACAAGATTAGGTGGAATTGGCAGCTATATTGCTTCAAAAATCATGAACAAAACCAACATTGAATGTCGTGTAACTACTCTAGGGCACGTACAAAGAGGAGCACCACCATCTACACAAGATCGAATTTTGGCTTCTGCATTTGGTGTATATGCTGTTGACCTCCTTGCTCAAAAGAAGTTTGATCGTATGGTAGCCTGGAATGACCGAAAAGTAGTTGACTTCCCGATTCAGATGGGAATTGAAACATACAAAGAAGTTGAACTAGATGATTCTTTAGTAAAAACTGCTCTAGCCCTTGGCATTTACATTGGAGACGTTAGCTAAATTATCCGATATTAATAATTCCTTTTGTAGTTAATTAATCTACATTAACTAAATTAATAATCTCATTCTTTACTATTGTGTAATGAAAAGAAAAGATTTTTTAAAAAAGTCTATGGCATTAGGAGCATTAGGAGTTACGGCTCCCTCTATCCTGTCTGCAAAGAAATCCATATCTAATTCTACCTATGATAAAATGATTGATCAGGTAGGATTTAATCACCTACCCAATAAAGAATCTAAAACCATGAACAGTGTACTTCACAAGGCAAATACGAGAGGTCATGCCAATCACGGCTGGCTTCAAGCAAATCACTCTTTTAGCTTTGCCAACTATTACAACCCAGAAAGAATGCATTTTGGTGTGCTAAGAGTCTTAAATGACGATACTATTGCTCCTGCAATGGGATTCCCAACTCACCCACATGATAATATGGAAATCATCACTATACCCTTAGAAGGTGATTTAGAACACAAAGACAATATGGGAAACGGGACTATCATTAAAAATGGTGATATTCAGGTCATGAGCGCTGGAACAGGAATAACTCACAGTGAATTTAACGCTAATAAAGGTGATTATTGTAAACTACTTCAAATTTGGCTATTTCCCAATAAAAGAAATGTAACCCCCAGATATGATCAAATCGCAATAAGATCATTAGCTAAAGAAAATAGTCTTTATCAAGTGCTATCTCCTAATAAGGAGGACGATGGTGTTTGGATTCATCAAAACGCATGGTTCAATATAGGAGAGTATGAAAAATCAACTACTGAAACCTACTCTCTTCACCAAGAAGACAATGGGGTTTATTTATTCGTAATTGAAGGAAATGTAAATATTCACAATCATTCTTTAGAAAAAAGAGATGGATTTGGAGTATGGGATACAGATAAGATTGAATTTACAGCTGAAAAATCCTCTAAGGTTCTTTTGATGGAATTACCTATGCAAATCGGCTGATCAGATATCTACTGAATTTATTTGCTTTCATGAATTTTATTTTAATACATTGTAATCATGAAAGATAAATTCATAAAAAACCTCTTTTATTTAGCTGGAGCCGTAAATATTCTGGGTACACTTACCTTAAGCCGATTTTTCACTAACGAATCACTTGTTCAAGTTGATCCCAACATTGTCTCTAATTCAGGACTTGTTTTAATTATAGTTTGGGGGCTCGCCTTTATAGCTACTTCTAATTATTACGATAAAAACAGATGGATTGCAGGTGTTTTTGCTTTAGAAAAAACAACCTATGTTGCCATGTGGTGCTATTGGTATTTTTCCAAAGACTATACGCTTTCTAGCCTTTTTGAGTTGGATTTTATGACCGGTTTTTTCTACGCCACATTTGGTCTAAATGATTTGTTTTTTCTACTGTTTTTCTCCTTTGTCTTTTTCAAAACAAAATGAAAAGAATCAAGATAGAAGATCAACTAATTCATGCATTACGGAACGACAAAAACAGTTGGATTCATGCATGGCAAATTAATCATGTAAAAAAGACGGAACTAATTAAAATCCAGAAACAAGTAGATAAGATCATATCAGCGATAGATGGTAAGAACGATGGTCATCAACGAGAATTATTAAAAGTTTTATTAAAATTAAATTTAACGGATGATCAATTGAGTCTTCTTTGGGACATTTGCCTTCGTATTTGGCTAGATATTCAAAAACAATCTTCGGTTAGAATAAGCGCATACAAAATTCTAGTAAATACAGCTAAAAAATTTAAGCCACTTTCCGATGAATTAGTTCGTTTAACAGAAGAAAAGCACATCACGTCATTAAGTAATGGGATTAGAAATTCAACTTACAAGAACTTGCTAAGTGAATTAATTTAAAAATTAACAATTTCCAGTGTAGCAATTAATTTTTTAATTTTATTAAGTGTCTGATTATACCATAGCTGTAAAATATGCCATGATTTTCTTTATGGTCACTATGGCAATGGAATGGGTCATTGGTAAATGGATGAAAAAGTCGATCTATAACCCAAGAGACACCATTTCAAGTATTAGCTCTGGGATGACAAACAATGTAAAAAGCATTCTCAAACTCTCTGTAGTCATTATAAGCTACCAATGGATGTTTGACTATATCAACGTTTTTGAAATTGGTAGTAGTTGGTACGTTTACATTATTGCGTTTATAGGTATAGATTTTGCATATTATTGGTCTCACCGTTGGAATCATGAGTTTAATATACTTTGGAACAAACATGTAATACACCATAGCAGTGAAGAATTTAATTTAGCATGCGCCTTGAGACAAAGTATTTCAGACTTATTTCAGGTTTATTTTTTCCTATATGCCCCAATGGCGCTTATAGGCATCCCACCCAAAGTGATTAGTATTTTATTACCGTTACATTTATTTGCTCAATTTTGGTATCATACCCGATTAATCGGGAAAATGGGGATTCTTGAGTATATTATAGTCACTCCTTCACATCATAGAGTACACCACGCCATTAACGAAAAATACATTGATAAAAATTATGCTTCTATTTTTATTTTCTGGGACAAGTGGTTTGGAACTTTTCAAGAAGAGTTAGATGATGAACCACCCGTGTATGGAATCAAAAAACCAGCAAAAACATGGAATCCAATTGTGATTAATTATACTCATCTAATTCAACTATTCAAAGATGCTTGGCGTACCAAAAAATGGGGTGATAAATTTAAAATCTGGTTTATGCCTACAGGATGGAGACCCGATGACGTTACCCATAATTACCCGATAGAAATTATTCAAGACCCTTATACCTATCAGAAATATGACACTAATTCAAATTCTGTATTACTATTTTGGGGTAGCTTTCAATTAATGGTACACCTTGCCATGCAATTTCATCTTATTTATCTTTTAGGATACATTGGGAAAGACTTAGCCTATGATCAAGCTGGATTTTTAGATATTGTTGCAGGATATCAACCATTAATATTATATGGGTTATTTTTCATATTTTCTATTTGGTCCTTTACTTCGCTAATGGATGGTTCTTTTATCATGAGTTTTCCTATGGAAATATTAAAAATAGGAATCGGACTATTCCTTATTTATACTTATCCTGATGTGATGAGTGTGTATGAAAACGTTGAAATTCCAGAAATATACGTTCTTGCTTATTTAGGCATATCGCTTATAATGACTATAGTATTTAGCAGCAAAAAAAGGAATCGGATTAGTTACTTTTTTACGGATTAAAACTTCATATTGCTTAATCCACCTCTGGTATTGAATTTACTGTAACAAGGAATTGATCGATATTTTTTCTTTTGATGACGCTTATTTCTGAGCATACCCGCAAAAATTCCGCCTTCAATACTTTCAATGATGATAGAAATTTCATTTGTTCCGCTTGTTGATGAGCTCAGTTCTGAAATAGTAAAATCACGACTATAGGAAAAAGTTAATCCTAGATTATTTCGTTCAAAAACATGCTGGTAACCAAAAATAAAATAAATGGACTCATACTTATCTAAATCATCATCTAAAGTGGTCATTTGCTGACGATAGAACAAACCTAAATGAAGAGGATATAACCAAGCTTCTGCAATACCAACTTGAAGCGTAGATAACATCCCCTGATTAATGTACAATGCAGAGTGTTTTATAGCTCCACTTAAATTCCCTTTAAAAGGCCAAAGCATGGAGCCGTGTAATGTGTATTTTCTATTGTTATCCACTATTTCATTAATAAAACCATTCGATCTTCTAATGAAATTATGAACAGCCAATCCCATTTCTACATCTAAGTCGATGGGGATATGAAGTCTTCTAGACTTAGCTCCTCTTTTAATGTGATATGTTAAAACAGTTCCAAGGGCTAGATTGCTTGTATTGTAAGAATTACCTAGTGGAGCAATAAAATTGGAGCTGTATATATCCCCCAAATATGGATCGAGTTCATCACTAAAAACCAATCTGGACCAATCAATTTGTTTCGAAATATTTTGGTACTGAAATCCAAACTGCCAAGCTACAGGGCTAGGAAAAACATCAAACAGTCTGTAGGCACCACCAGCAAAAAAGTTATTTGTTCTCAAAAACCCTTCACCTTCTTGACCAGTTGAATACATAAATGAAAGAGCAGTATTGGTGTTGTTTTCCCAAGTATCGAATGCAACTGAATTGATATTAAAACTACTCGGAACTTTACCCCATTGATTTCTACCGTTCATAAATATCCTGAAGTTATTATCTATTCCTGCTAATGCAGGATTTAAATATATAGGGTTGAAATAATACTGGCTGAAAACAGGTTCCTGAGCTTTAAAATGAGAGCTTACCAAAATTACCAATATGACTAACAACTTTTTCATTATCTAATTACGGTTACAGTTCCTGTTTTTCTAATAACATCTTCATCCCAGTAGTATTTACCTTCCCAGGGAGTTTCATCCTTGTAAGTAGCTTCTACTTTCCAAACATATACATCCTGTTCCACTGTAATTCCCTTAAATGTACCATCCCATGCTCCAGTAGGTTTCCCCTCATCGTCAAGCGCATCACTTTCCCAAATCACATTTCCGAATGTATCAAAAATTTCTATATGATAAGTTTCTAAGCCCGTACCCTTAGGGACAAAGTGACTTACTTCAAAATCTGGATGTCCAACATACATGGCATTGGGGACAAAAAGAGCTTTCCTGAAGTTTACCACAAATTCCATTGAAGCGCTATCTACACAACCTTCATCATTATAAGCATACAAGATGTAAGTGTGGGTACCATCTTCACTGTAAGCGTAGTTATATGTTGGATTGGGATTATTGGTGCCATCTCCATTTTCAAAATCCCACCAGTAAACAGTTGCCCCAACACTTAAATTTGTGAATTCAACTACACCTGCTCTGGGTTGAGTTGAACTAAACTCTTGATTATAATCGAAATCAGCTATTGGCGATGGAAGCACAACCAATGTACTATTTCCAGCGGCAGTATCACTACACCCACTCCCCGTATTATAGGCATACATGGTTATGGTATATTGACCTGGTGTATCATAAACCATAGCAATGCTATCTCCTGTACTTTGTAGACCATTTCCAAGATTCCAAACTATTGAATCAGCATATAAACTTGTGGAATTAAACAGAGAAGTGTCTCTTAAACAAATCGTATCATCAAATGTGAAATTAGCATTAGGAACTTGATTATAGAACACTGAAAATGGATCATTCAACGTGTCGGTACAATTATAACTATTACTAGCTATCAACTGTAAATTATATATGCCAATAGTATCATAAACTGTACTAGGATGCGTCATGGTACTTGTTTGACCATTTCCAAAATCCCATTCAAAAGCTACAGCTCCCACAGATGCATTAGTAAAGAAAACATCTATCGGTAAATAACATGGATCTGATGTTACATAGGTTAAATCAGCTGTTGGGGAAGGGTTTACAGTAACATTACTGTAAGTAGAATCCAAACAACCATTGAGATCCTCAACCACTAATTTTATCGTATATGAACCTGCATTAGTATAGGAATGAAACCCATTAAAAAATGAGCCTGTATTTCCATCTCCAAAATCCCAGTTATAGTAATTTGTATTTTGAGATGTATTTAAAAAGACGGCAGAAAACGGTTCACATCCTACAGCCTGATCAAGAGAAAAATCAGCATTTGGAATTGGGAGTACGTTGATATAACTGATCATCGAATCACTACACCCATAAGAGTTAAGACCTATTAATTTTACATCATAAATTCCATCGTTAGTAAAAGTAAATGTAGGATTGTTTTGAATTGAGTTACCTAACTGTCCAA
This sequence comes from Bacteroidota bacterium, assembly GCA_036159515.1. Lineage (GTDB taxonomy): Bacteria > Bacteroidota > Bacteroidia > Flavobacteriales_D > Parvicellaceae. The sequence continues at coordinate 21,008 of JAYYEV010000085.1, forward strand.
ATGACCACAAATAGGAACTAGCGCCTGAAGAAGTATTGGTAAAGCCATAATTTGAGGGTAAAATACAAGAGTCATATTTAGTAAAATTAAAACTAACATCAGGAACTGGCAGTACGGAAACAGTTGTGTTTGCACTATCCATGCACCCAAATGTATTCATAGAATATAATTGCACGTTATAAGTTCCGGCTGAGGTATAATTATAAGTTAGTGAAGGTATGTTGGATGTAGAACCATCTCCAAAGTCCCAAGTGTAGGCTAATGCTCCATTAGAGTTGTTATTAAAAGAAAAACTTGCTGGCAATACACAAGTATCTAATTGTAGGGCATCAAATGAAGCATCTGGCACTGGATTAATTGATATTGAATTTACTACACTATCCTCGCACCCATAGGTGTTTGAAACATGTAATATCACATCATAGCTACCATCATCAATATAGGTATGAGAGGGATTTGTTTGAGATGTTTGATTAGAACTATCTCCAAAAGTCCATGTATAATTTACTGCCCCTACAGAAGA
>JAYYEV010000086.1:0-7503 GCA_036159515.1 Bacteroidota bacterium
CTGAGCCTTTCAAATCTAGTCTTAAAGTTTTGACTTGAAATATCCCCAATCCGAAGACCGTTTCTGCCTGTTTTATCCATATACGTAGGGCCTATACCTTTAAGTGTTGAGCCTATCTTACGTTTTCCTTTTGCTTTTTCTGATGCCCTGTCCAACAATTTGTGAGTAGGTAAAATTAAATGTGCTTTTTTAGAAATGAATAATTTTTGAACTACGTCTACATTTAGCTTTTCTAATTCTTCAATTTCCTTTTTTAGAATTATTGGATCTATTACTACACCATTGCCTATGATATTAACTACATTATTTCTAAAAATTCCAGAAGGAATGGTGTGCAATACATGTTTAATTCCTTCAAATTCTAAGGTATGGCCTGCATTTGGTCCACCCTGAAATCTTGCAATGATGTCGTAGTCAGGTGTCAATACATCTACGATTTTACCTTTACCCTCATCGCCCCATTGAAGGCCTAATAGTACGTCAGCTCCCATAACTCATCTTCTTTTTAAAATCACTAAGATTTTTAGTTTCTTGTTTTATTGTAAAAATGGTATTTAATTTTGTTGTAATTAATAAAGCGTCTATGCTGCTGTTAATATTACATAGATAAGTATCACCTCCATGGTTTCTTGTAGTTGAAAGAATCTTTAATAGCTGATTAAATCCAGAACTATTTATGTAATTTAAATGTTGCATATTTATGACAGCTGTATTGCAATTCTGATTAATAAGCGATACCGTTTTTTCCATAAATTCCTTTGCATCATCCTCCATGATCAGTTTCCCAATTAAATCTACCCATACGTAGGGCCCTTCTTGTTCAACAGAAGATTCAAACATTATTCCTTCTTTTTACCATAAAAATAGAGTTTATGATCATTGATCTCTACATTATAAATTTCTTCAATAGTCTTTCTAATATTTTGGATTCTTGGGTCACAGAACTCAATTACTTCTCCATCGTTAAGGATAAGATGATCATGTTGTTTGAATTCAAATGACTTTTCAAAATTAGAGCTATTTTGACCAAACTGATGTTTTTTAATCAACTCGCAGTCCAATAAAAGATCTATTGTATTATAAAGTGTAGCTCTGCTAACTCTATAGTTTTTTTCTTTCATTTTAATGTACAATTCTTCAATATCAAAATGTCCTTTTATGGCATAGATTTCTGCAAGGATGGCGAATCTCTCAGGAGTTTTTCTGTGCCCTTTTTCATTTAAGTAGCCTAAAAAGACTTCTCTCACTCTTTCTTGTATGTCTGAAATGTTTTCCAAAATATTTGACAAAAATAGAATTTAATTGGTTATTACTCCATTCTTACTACTTTTTCAATTCCCTCAATATTTCTTAGTTTTCTAATAAGGTTTTCAAGGTGGTTTTTATCATAAACATAAAGCATTATATTGCCTTCAAAAACCCCATCTTTGGAATCAAAGTTTAATGATTTCATATTTACTTTTTCCAGATCGGATATGATAGTAGTAAGTTCCTTGACCAGTCCTACGTTGTCTATTCCAATAAATTTTAGTCCCGTAATAAATGCATCTCTTTTGTAATCCTTCCAGTTTGCAGCTAAAATTCTGTATGCATAGTTTGCTCTTAATTGCCTTGCATTTGGGCAATTATTCCTATGAATTTTAATTCCATCATTTATGGTGATAAAACCAAATACCTGATCACCTGGTAAAGGATTGCAACACGGGGCTAATTTGTAATCTAGATTTGGATCTGCACCTTCACCTATTATTATTTCGTTCTCATTTCCTCTCACTCGTTGAACTAATGACTCGAAAGTGTTCTTTATACTTTTCGTTATGGAAGAGCTGATGTATAGTTGCCCTGATTTATGATTAATCTCTTTAATTTTGCTTAAGTCAACTGTTCCTTGAGCAATTTGAAAGAAAAATTCTGTGTGTTCTTTAAAATGGTAATGTTTTAAAATAATTTTAAGATTATTTTCTGAAAAATTAAGTTTTAAAGCGTTTAGTTTACGTTCTAGAATTTCCTTGCCATTAATAGCTAATTTCTTTTTTTCTTCTTTTAGAGTTTGCTTGATTTTTGATTTGGCTTTTGAAGTAATGACAAAGTCTAACCAAGCTTCTTTAGGTATTTGTTTCTTAGAAGTTAAAATTTCTATTTGATCTCCACTCTTAAGTACGTAACTTAAAGGAACTAATTTACTATTTACTTTAGCTCCTATACAACTGATACCAACGTCTGTATGCACAGAGAAGGCAAAGTCTAATGCAGTTGCATTTTTAGGCAATGTGAAAAGATCGCCCTTTGGTGTAAAGACGTATATTTCGTCACTATATAAATTTGTTTTAAAATCATCAAGAAAATCTGAAGTGTTGGAATCCTTGTTTTCCATGATTTCTCTAATTTCGGAAATCCACTTATCAAACCCTGTATTTTTATCGGTTCCTTCTTTATATCTCCAATGTGCTGCTAGTCCTTTTTCAGCAATATCATCCATCCTTCTACTTCTTATCTGTACTTCTACCCATTTTCCTGTAGGACTCATAACGGTTGTATGAAGTGATTCATAGCCATTTTGCTTTGGATAAGAAATCCAATCTCTTAATCTCTCTGGATTCGGAATGTAAAAATCGGTAACAACGCTATATACTTTCCAACAGTCAGCTTTCTCTTCAGGAGAGTCAAGAATAATTCTAATTGCAAAAACATCAAAAACTTCTTCAAAATCAACTCCTTTATCTTTCATTTTTCGATAAATAGAAGGAATTGATTTCGTTCTCGCTTTCAATTTGTACCGATAACCCTGATTATCCAGCTCTTTTTTAATGGGGTGACTGAATTTTTGTATGTAGCGATCTCTTACTGCTTTGGTCTTTTCTAATTTACTTTTAATCAGGTTGTAATCATTTGGATAAGTAAACTTGAAAGATAAATCTTCCATTTCTGTTTTTATAGAATAGAGACCCAATCTGTGGGCTAAAGGGGCATATAAATACGCCGTTTCAGAAGCAATTTTGAGTTTTTTGATCTCCTTCATAGAATCCAATGTTCTCATATTGTGAAGTCTATCGGCTAATTTTATAAGAATTACTCTGACATCATCTGGGATAGTTAAGAACATTTTCTTAAAATTTTCAGCTTGTGAAGAACTAGTAAAATCAAATTCTCCAGAAATCTTAGTTAGACCGTCGATTATATTCCTCACTTTAGTACCGAAATTGTTTTCGATGTCTTTTAAGGTGATGTTTGTATCTTCTACTGTATCGTGTAATAGTGCACATACAATAGAAGTTGGACCTAAACCAATCTCATCTGCACAAATTCTTGCCACAGCAAGGGGGTGAAAAATATAAGGTTCACCTGACTTACGCCTCATGGATTGGTGTGCCTTAGAGGCTAAGTTGAAAGCCTTTCTAATAATTTTAGTTTCTTCCTTTGAGCGATCGGATTTTATAGATCTTAAAACACCTCTGTAGGCATTCAGAATCATTTTATTTTCCTGCTCAATTTCCATCTATTATTTTGCGGGTAATACTAAGGTGCTAACTTCACCAAATCCAATTTTTACATCCTTATTCTGGGCAGAACCTCTCATGATTACCGTATCTCCGTCATGAATAAATTTTCGGGTTGATCCGTCAGGCATGGAAATGGGCTTGGTACCTTTCCAACTTATTTCAAGCATAGAGCCAAAGGCTTCTTTTTCATTACCAGAAATAGTTCCTGAAGCTAACAGATCTCCACATCTTATATCACATCCATTAATAGTATGGTGAGCTAGCTGTTGGTTCATGTTCCAGTACATATTTTTGAAATTACTCTTTGAAACTACTTTCTCTTCTCCACTTGATATTTTGATGGCTACTTCTAAGTTAATATCATAATGTTTTTCTCCCTGATATTCTAAATAAGGAAGTACTGCAGGATCCTGTTTTGGTCCTGGTATTTTATAGGGTTGTAAGGCGTCAAGAGTTACAATCCATGGTGACATAGAACTGGCAAAGTTTTTAGCTAAAAAGGGTCCGAGGGGGACATATTCCCACTTTTGAATATCTCTTGCAGACCAGTCATTAAACAAGCACATGCCGAAAATATAGTCATCCGCCTCATCAGTATTTATGGAGTCGCCTAGGGGTTTACCATCAAAGGTGAAAAAACCCATTTCTAGTTCAAAATCTAATAATTTACATGGTCCAAAAACAGGATTTGGTTGATCTTCAGGTTTTTGTTGACCTTTAGGTCTGTAAATAGGTGTTCCAGACAGTATTACAGAGGATGACCTTCCATGGTAGCCTACTGGTATATGCTTCCAATTTGGTAAAAGAGCATTGTTAGGGTCTCTAAACATACAACCTACATTGTAAGCATGTTGTTCGCTAGAATAGAAATCAGTGTAATCTCCTATTTCAATGGGTAAATGTAGAGTAGCTATTGATTGGCTATCTAATACTAAACTACAATGATTTTGATTAGACTGTAGTTCATCATTTTTTTGGTCTAATAAATTTGAAATCTGATCCCTAAGTGCTCTTACGGCAGACTTTCCATGTTTCATCATGGTGTTTAAATGGCTTCTTTTAAAATCACCAGTATTAAACGGTAATTCATTTAGATATCCTAGTTCTTTTAAAGTGGCTAAGTCTAAAATAAGTTCGCCAATGGCAACACCAACTCTTTTACTTTTTTTCTCTGTGGAAAAAATTCCAAACGGTAAGTTTTGAATAGGAAAATCCGAGTCATTTGGTACTTCTATCCATGATTTTAAAGTTGGGTCATTTGCTTTAATTAGATTCACCATTTAAAAAGTGGTTTAGAATTCATTAGACTGTTCACTTCTAATTTTACTTTTGACAATGCTATTTCGTTGTTGGCATTTGTAAGAGCCTGATCAATAAGTTCGGTAATAATTTCAATATCACCTTTATGTACACCTCTGGTAGTAATAGCGGCCGTACCAATTCTAATACCACTTGTTACAAAGGGCGATTTATCATCAAAAGGCACCATATTTTTATTTACAGTGATATCTGCCAAGCCTAATGCAAATTCTGCATCTTTACCAGTAATATTTTTGTTTCGTAAATCAATTAATATGCAATGATTATCTGTTCCATTAGAAATAATTTTGTATCCCTTTTGTAGTAGGATATTCGCCATGTGTGATGCATTATTGACCACGTTTTCAGTGTAATCTTTATATTCTTTTTTTGATGCTTCTTCAAATGCAACGGCTTTGGCAGCAATAATATGTTCTAACGGGCCGCCTTGAGTTCCGGGGAACACAGCACCATCTAACATGGAAGATAATTTTTTTGTTTTTCCGGATTTGAGTTTAATACCCCATGGGTTTTCGATGTCACTTCCCATCATGATAATGCCTCCTCTAGGCCCTCGTAGTGTTTTATGGGTAGTAGAAGTTACAATATGGCAATGTGGAAGAGGATCATTAAGTATACCAGAAGCAATAAGTCCAGATGGGTGAGAAATGTCAGCTAAAAGAATTGCACCTACTTCGTCTGCAATTGATCGTAATGCTTTATAATCCCAATCTCTAGAATAAGCAGAGGCCCCACATATAATCATCTTTGGTCTTACTCCATTAGCTTGATCTTTTACCTTGTTGTAATCAATAACACCAGTGTTTTCTTCAACACCATAAAAGTGAGCGTCATATAGTTTACCCGAAAAATTTACTGGAGATCCGTGAGTTAGGTGTCCTCCATGAGATAAATCAAAACCTAAAATGGAGTCACCAGGTTTCAAGCAAGCTAAAAAAACAGCGGCATTTGCTTGTGACCCAGAATGAGGTTGCACATTAGCCCAAGATGCACCAAATAATTTTTTTAATCTTTCAATAGCTAAATTCTCAACCTTGTCAACAACTTCACATCCACCGTAATATCTTTTTAATGGTAACCCTTCCGCATATTTATTAGTTAGAATTGAACCGCTAGCGTTCATTACGCCTTCACTTGCATAATTTTCAGACGCAATTAATTCAATTCCTCTGGTTTGTCTTGATCTTTCTTCGTGGATAAGATCTAATATTTCCTCGTCTTTAAACATAAATTTAAGCTTTAAAACAAATTTAGTATTTAGGTTTTATTTTTGATTCGGTTGTTGGCATAAAAAGCCAATAAAAACGTAATTGGGTATAAAATAGATTGAACAAAATGACTTAACTCAATTGCAACAGCGTAAATGTGTGAGTTTTCATTTAGATAAGCATAATAAATATATAATAGTAAAGATGAAAGCATGATGATTACCCCACCTAAAGCGAACGTTTTTTTAAACTCGTTATGCATTTCATCTCTCCAAATTACTTTGCTAAAAAAAAGCCCGATTGCAAGAAAAAAAACATAAAAAAGTAAAGCTAAAACCCACTTTAAATTAGCTATTGCAGAGGAACTGAGTGAATTAATAAATACAAGGACCAATGAATCAGTATAATTAATGCTATCTAAGTTTAAAGCTTGATAATGTAAAAATTGAAGTTGAAGATTAAAATTCACAAAAATATAGTCTCTTAGAAATTCAAAATAAATACCCAAGATGATAAGTAATTATAAAATTATTTTATTGTTTCTCAAGAGTTTGTGAATTTTCTAATAAAAAACAGCCAGAGCAATAACATAGCTGAATAGATAATGATTTGAAATGTAATGTTATGGTTGAAATCTAATATCGTTGGATTTACAGCAGCTATGTATGTTAATGAGGCGACTCTCATTACGTTTAATAGATGAAGGATAAAAATTCCAATAGGAATATATATCAATTTGTATATCCATCTGCTGCCTAAACAAAGAATAAAAATGCTAAAAACACCAAATATTTTAATACCATTACATGGTTCTCCAATCCAAACTCCATGCTGATATTTGTATTTTAAAATTTTGGATACTACCATATCTCCATGTATTTCTATATTGGTTTCAAAACCCAATAACTCCAATAGAAAATTAGCTTGTTCAGCTAGTATAACCGAGAATGAAGTTAGAATATCATATTCTGTATTGGCAAATGTGATATCATAAATAAAATGATACGAAATGAACCAAATAATAATTAAAGGAATAAAGAGTACAAGAAATCTGGAAGATGGATTTAATTTGTTTATCAATGAGTTGATTTGTTGTAGCATTTGTAACCAAAATAAGCAGCAATTATTGTGAAAATACTGATGCCACCATCAATTGGAATACAGGGAGGTGGCCAACAAGGCGGACCCGAAGGAGGACCTGGTTGTGAATAACAAGTCACTGAAATTAATATTAATATAGACCCAATTACGAATTTATTCATTAGGTTTCAAAATTATGTTTTTATTTATTTTAAACGATATGTTTATGTTAAAATTAGATATTTGTAATTCAAAAAAGGAATAACAGCTGATGGATAATCAAAAATCAAATAATATTATTTCATCCAATGATTTGATTTGGCTGCTCAATGCCATACTTAAAAACTGGTATTTATTTTTAGTTATCGTTCCAATTTTCACCTTATTCGGATTGA
>JAYYEV010000087.1:0-4799 GCA_036159515.1 Bacteroidota bacterium
ATTTATTTGAAAATATTTTTATTGAATCCTTCTCATTAAAGAAACAAATTTTCCCCAAAAAATTTTTATTTATCGGAAGGTATATCGATTCAAAAGGTTTCAATGAATTATCTAAATTATTTATTGAAATTATAGAGGAATACAATTTAAATTGGGAGTTATGGTGTGTGGGAACAGGAGAAAAATGGAAAAATAGAATAGTACATAAAAAAATAAAACACCTTGGTTTTTTACAGCCGGAAGAGCTTAAGGATGTCATCGCACAAGCAGGTGTTTTTGTGTTGCCTAGTAAATTTGAGCCCTGGGGAGTTGTGCTACACGAAATGGTTACTTCTGGTATGCCCGTCCTTGTTTCAGATCAGGTGGGTTCTATTCATGATTTTTTGAATAATAATGTCAATGGGATGTCTTTTTCTTATTTAAAAAAAGATGATTTTAAAAATAAATTATTGAAATTTATGCATCTTTCTGATGGAGAATTACTAAAAATGGGGGAGGAAAGTGTACTTTTATCTAAAAAGACAACCCCAGCAAAATGGGTTGAAACGTTAAATCAAATTTATGAGTAAAATTTTAGTTACTGGAGGTGCAGGAAATGTAGGTGGAGCTTTGGCCAGAAAGCTGGTTGAAAACAGAAACTATGAAGTTATCATTGCTGACGATTTATCTACAGGATCAAAATCAAAACTCCCTTCCTCAACATATAAAAATTGGAAATTTGTCCACTGTAACGTGAATAAGTACAAAGAGATTTCTGAATTAATGCTAGTTAACCAATTTGATTTTGTATTTCATTATGCTGCAGTAGTTGGAGTAAAAAGAACTCAAGAAAATCCCATAGCGGTATTAAATGATATAAATGGAATCAGAAATGTTCTACAATTATCTAAAAATAGCTCTGTAAAGAGAGTGTTTTTCTCTTCATCATCTGAGGTGTACGGAGAACCTGTAGAATTGCCACAGCATGAGCAAACTACACCCTTAAATTCAAGGGTGCCTTACGCAGTAGTTAAAAATGTAGGAGAATCATTTTTCAGATCCTATGAAAAAGTATATGGACTTCCTTATACGATCTTTCGTTTTTTTAACACCTATGGTCCAAACCAAAGTATGGATTTTGTGATTAGTAAATTTCTTAATGCAGCGTTAAAAGGGGATGATATTACCATTTATGGTGACGGAACCCAGACAAGAACATTTTGCTATGTAGATGATAATATAAATGCTTGTATAAAAATCTTTGAAGAAAATCACATTCTAAATGATGTAATCAATATAGGGGGTGCTAAAGAATATAAAATAATAGATGTGGCAAAAACCATCATTAATATTTCAGGTTCTTCTTCAAAAATCATTCATTTACCATCACTTCCTGAAGGTGACATGACAAGAAGAATGCCAGATAATACAAAAATGCTTAAAATCTTAAATAAAGAACTCATATCATTGGAAGACGGAATAAAAAGAATGATTGATCATCCAGATTTTCAAAAGTAATGTGTGGTATTAGTGGCATTTTTGATTGGAATTCATTAAAAAATGCGGAACAAGTAGCTTCAATTATGAAGGATGCTCAAGATCACAGAGGTCCTGATTTTAATTCCACCTACAGAGACGAAAATATAATTATTAGTCATAACAGGCTTTCCATAATTGATTTGGATAATCAATCGAACCAGCCCATGTGTAGTCATTCAGAAGATGTGGTTTTGTCTTATAATGGTGAGCTATATAATTATATGGCTTTGAAAAGTGAATTGAAGACTGATTATCCGTTTAAGACTCAATCAGATACAGAAGTTATCATTGCATCGTATCAAAAATGGGGCATGAGCATGTTAGATCGATTTGACGGTATGTTTGCATTTGCACTATGGGATAAAGCGACAAAAAAATTATTCTTAGTAAGAGATAGAATGGGTGTTAAACCTTTATATTTTATGGAATATGGTAAAAGTATTTTGTTTTCTTCTTCTTGTAATGCCATAATAAAAGCGGTGTCTGAAAAAAAGTTTTGTTTAAATAACAATAGCATTCAAGAGTATTTAAATTTTGGGACGGTATATACCCCATCAACCATAATAGATAATGTGAAATCAGTAGAAAAGGGTCATTACATACATATTTCTAGTGAATCATTTGATCAATTTAAATATTGGGAGCCTACTTTACAGCCTACAGTTAATCAGTTGGAATACGATCAGATTACTAAAAAAATAAATCAACTATTGCTCCAATCTGTAGAAAAACGATTAATTGCAGATGTTCCCGTTGGCGTGTTTTTAAGTGGCGGAATAGATTCGAGTACCATAGTGGCAGCAGCCTCTAAAGTTGCCAAAAATAAAATCAACACGTATTCGGTTACTTTTGATGACAGTACATATGATGAAAGTATCTATTCTTGTCAAATCGCTGAACTTTATGCCACTAATCACAAGGAAATAAAAGTAGATCCTAATGCTCTTCTACATAATATAGAGGATTACATTAAAAAGATGGATCACCCCACAGTTGACGGTTTAAACAGCTATATCATTTCAAAAGCAGTATCCTATGAAAATATAAAAGTTGCCATTTCCGGTGCTGGATCAGATGAATTATTTCTGGGCTATCCATTTTATAAATTGGCAGCTCGGTTTGAAGAAAATCAATGGGTTCAGTCTTTCCCTCCATTTTTAAAAAAAATTGCAGGACACTTTATTAAACAAATGTATTCTGATCAAAAGGGAGAAAAGATGGCTTCTATTTTAAATCAAAAGTTTTTAAAGCTAGATTATTATTATCCGTTTTTTAGAAAAATATTCTCAGATAAAGAATTAAACATTTTGTGTCCCAAGTTAAATTTTAATTCATCTCATTATGCATTTGACTGGTATCAGCAAAATATAGGTCAAAAATCTTTGTGGCCATACTATTCTAAATTGTCCCTGCTAGAGATGGAATGTTATTTGCAACATGTGTTATTAAGAGACGCTGACCAAATGGGAATGGCAAATTCGTTAGAAATTAGAGTACCCTTTTTAGACCATCAACTAATAGAATTTGTTCTTTCTGTCCCTGATAAATACAAAGTTGGAGCCCATCAAAAGCAGTTGTTACTCGATTCTGTTTCGGGTTGGCTTCCGGATGAAGTCATGGATAGAAAGAAAATGGGCTTTGTTCTTCCAATAGAAAAATGGATGAAAAATGAACTAAGTACATTTTGTGAAAATGCGATAAAGGAGTTGGAGCAATTTGACCATTTTAATATAAAGTATATATTAAAAATATGGAACCAATTTCTGGCTGGTGACCCTCATATTCAATGGATTAAAATTTGGACCTTAGTTATATTGGGCAGTTGGTCTTCAATGCATAAAATTAACCAATTCAATGCTTAAAATATTAGTATTAATTGATTGGTATAAACCTGCTTACAAAGCAGGAGGACCCATAAGTTCTGTTTATAATTTAACCCAACTATTAGGTGATCATATTGAATTTTATGTAGTTACGTCTGATCGAGATTTAAATGAGAAATTACCATTGGAAGGAATAAAATATAATCAGTGGGTTACACATGGAAAAGTCAAGGTGAGGTACCTAAGTAAAGATCAGGAAAAAAGAAGTGCCTTAAAGGAAATTGTAGAACAATTGTCTCCGGATCGTATTTATCTAAATGGTATATTTTCTTATTTCTATTCTGTTTTACCTCTATTTCTTTTTAAGAATTACCACATTATAATTTCACCTAGAGGTATGTTAATTAATGAGGCATTGAAAATAAAATCATTTAAAAAACGATGTTTTTTACTGTTGATGAAATGGCTAAATGGATATCGAAACGTGATTTGGCAATTTTCTAATCAGCAGGAATACCTAGAGTCTCAACAATCTGTTTCTGTAAATCGTCATTACATTATTCCTAATTTGACTCAAAGTATTAAGGCCCAATCTAGACAAGAAAATTCAGTTTTTAAATTAATTTCTGTTTGCCGCGTGAATAGAATAAAAAACATACATTTTTTTCTTAATGTTCTTAAGGAAGTTGATTTTGAGTGTAACTACACTATTGTAGGATCGATTGAGGATAAGGATTACCAAAACGAGTTAAAAAAGTTAATCAAAGAATTACCACCAAAAGTTTCCGTTCAGTTTGTTGGTCCAAAACCATATCATGAAATTGAAAAACAATTTGCACATTCATCCCTTTTTATATCTACCTCTAAAAATGAAAATTATGGTCATAGTATAATTGAAGCTTTAGGGAATGGAATACCTGTTTTGGTTTCTAAAGCTTGCCCATGGAATCAATTGGAATCACATTATGCGGGATATAGATTACCACTTGAAAAATCTTTTTTTTTAGAAAAGCTTACGGAGTTTAAATTAATGAGTAGTAAAGAAAAAAGTCAATTTAAGAAGGGAGCTACAGCATATTATCAAAAATTTGCAAATCCTGATAATTTTAAAAATAGTTATATTGAGCTTTTTGAAGATAAAGTTGGAGGTTGAAAACAGATTTAAATACATATAATAATCACGGTTATTCACCAGGAAATTTATTGGTTAGGTTGATTTGGTATTTTTTTAATGCTATTTTCTTTAAATCCAGTCTTTTTCCATCATATAGTATTAAGAGAACTATTTTGAAGTTGTTTGGGGCTGAAATAGGTGTTAATGTAATTATTAAACCTAATGTAAATATCAAATATCCTTGGAAACTTAAAGTGGGTGATAATGTTTGGATTGGAGAGGGGGTTTGGATAGATAACTTAGATTTTGTCTACTTAGGGAATCACTGTTGTATCTCTCAAGGA
>JAYYEV010000088.1:0-8003 GCA_036159515.1 Bacteroidota bacterium
AGTTTACATAGAAGAAATTGACAAAAAATTAGCTGCTAAATACCCCGACCAAGCCAATGATTTTTCTCATGTTACAAAACTTGAACTTAATATTTCAGATCAAATAAGTGGTTTTGTTTCTGGAAATTCTTTTGCTTATCATAGTGTGTATGGAGAATTTATTGATGGGAGAATAAAGAACGAAAGTACAGTTGAATTTTCAATGTTGTGGACGGAAGAAGGATCAACCTATAATGCTGGTGTCTGTTCTATTGAAATTCTCGATGATAGTACGTTAAAGCTTAAAAGTGATGGAAGATATTTCTACATAGCTTCAGGCACAGGAAAAAATGAATTTCTTTATAAATATTCTTTTGACTAACTTACTTTTGTTTTCATAACTAATCCTCACCAATCAATCCCAATAAATACTTTCTTTAAATCAGTATCAAAACTCCTAAGATGAAAAGATTATTCGCATTTATGATTATACCTGTGCTAATTACAAGTTGCAGCTCAGAAAAAATATTGTCAGATAGAAAAATTGCACACAATGAATTTATAAACAATATTACATCACAATATCATTTTAGTCAAAAGCAATTTAGCACTCATGACATTATAAAAAATAGACCTGTTCAAAATCAAGAAGAAGCTAAATTAAGTTTGCCATCATACGACCAAAACCAAAATTTAATAGCATCAAAGAATCATGTAAAGCCTGCTATTTATAAGAACATGTATTCTCACAAAAATGTGCCTCAACTTGTTCAATTTCAAAAAAATGAAAGATTCTCTATTGAAAACCCAAAAAAATTGGGAAATAATAATTCTCCTCTTGAAAATTCAAAAAGAAAAGATAAAATATTTGCCAAAATATTACGTGTAATAGCTGGTGTTATCATGTTTTCTCTTTTTTGTATTGCAACTTTTTTCACATTAATTGTATTAGCGTTTGACGGATTAACTTGGATGGGGGTGGGGTTTATCTTATTGTCTTTAATCTCTGCTGGCCTTTGTTATATGATTTTGAAACCAATATTTCCTCACTAGTTTCTAAATCCCTCTCATTTTTTATGTCTTGGTGATAAAAACCAAACTCAAAACAAAAAATTCAATCCATTTGATAGTTAGTTCACTGATTTTTAGAATGTTTGCTACAAAACGAATAAATGGCATAATGTTCAAACAAAATCGATACGCCAGTTTAAACTCACCTAGGTTTGTTGTGTGAATAAAAAAATTCCTGAGGGAAACAAAGAAAAAAATCGCCATCTTTGGGATTTCAAACCTACCGTTTATAAAACGAATCCACCCCTAGATGAGAAATTGAGCAATATTCATTACTGGCTCTATTTTAATTAATTATCATACTCTTCAATTACACTGAACTAAAGCATAGTTCTGATTTTTTTATATATTTGGAATATGAAGAAAATTACCATCACTGCAGCAATCCTATTTTCATTATGCACAGGTGTTTATTTTGCCAACAGCCTAATATTTTCGGAAAACATCAATACCAAAGAGTGTCCTTGTACCCCTGACTGTCAGCCAGGAGATGCTTGGTGTACATGCGATGCAGCCTGTGATAGTTAGACCAATTTGATCATTTTACCTTTACAACTACTAAAATACCCTAAAGTAGGTATTGACTAGCGTAATGATTACACGTTACTTCGTAATGCTTATGCTGGAAAAACACATTTTTAACTCCTCTTATATCTACATCTCTTCTGAAGATCTAGTCATGAAGACCAAAAAGAAGTGCTGTAAAAAGTATAAAAAAAAGGGTAAGGCATGTAAAAAATGCCCTCTCAACCACGCATAAGTCCCTTCTCCATTTAGTTTTTTGGTAACTTTAGGATAAAGTTTAATTATGCTTAGATACATTCTTATTACGCTAATAATTGGCCTACTGTGTAGCTGTCAAAAGTATGCTGAAAAAATTGCGGGAGAGTACACGGGGCAATTGACAAGAAACGACACGCTCATTGATCAGAATGCGTCAGTTAACTTAACTGAAGTGGATAAAAAAAGAATTTCTATACAATCGCCCTATTTTAATACATACCTAACGGACATTAACAAACAAAGGTATTTTGCTTCAGTAAGCTATTACAGTACGGATACTACAGGGGCTTTAGACGTGGAAGTATATGATGATGGATTAATGGTCTTTTATATAAGAGACCAAAGTGAAAATATTTTTACATATTCAGGTAATAGAAATAACTAAATTTATTTCATTCTTGACAGCACCGCGTTCTCTGAACCCACATGAAACGCTGTCCATTGTTCAGACTTACCCTTTTTTACATAAGGCGATAATAGGTTAATAACATGGGTAACATCTTTTGCTACAACAGGCACCGTTTTTATTACACCTTCATCTAGATAAACACATTCATACAAAAAATGATCCATGACCTTTGAAACACCTATAAGTCTTATTTTTAATATACAAGTATCAGTACCGCTGTTCAAAATTTGCTGAGATAATGACTCTAAAGTTTGTTTTTTCTTAAACATTTTTTCAATTTTTGGCGAAATTAAATGCGTTATTTGAAGTGTTATGGAGTGTTTAATTATGTGTACATTAAATAATAATTTATAAAATGCTACTACAGCTTATAATTTATGACCTAAACTTTAATATCAGATTAATTTAATATGAAAACAATAATTTTATTTCTATTTACTGTGCTGTCTATATGTTGTTGTTCAGAAAATAATCAAGAAATACCCATAAAACAACCCATTGCTATTGTGGTTCACGGAGGCGCAGGAACCATACTCAAAAAAAACATGTCTGATGAAAAAGAAAAAAAATATAAATCCAAATTAGAAGAGGCCATCCGATCAGGATATCAAGTATTACAAAATGGCGGTACAAGCCTTGACGCAGTTGAGCAGACGATAATGATATTAGAAGATTCTCCCCTATTTAATGCCGGAAAAGGTGCTGTTTTCACTCATGATAAAAGAAACGAGTTAGACGCCTCGATTATGGAAGGAAGCCATTTAAAGGCTGGAGCAGTAGCTGGCGTAACCCGTATTAAAAACCCCATTAGAGCGGCAAGGGCTGTGATGGAAAAATCAGAGCATGTACTACTAGCTCGTGAAGGGGCTGAGGAGTTTGCCCTTTTACAAAAGTTAGACACAGTGAGTCCAACGTACTTTTTTACAGACAAAAGAGCTAAATCTTTAGAAAGAGCCATCAAAGAGGAAAAATTTGGTACTGTAGGTTGTGTGGCGTTGGATCAAAATGGAAACATCGCAGCTGGAACATCAACTGGTGGAATGACCAATAAAAAATGGGGGCGAATTGGAGATTCTCCCATTATTGGTGCTGGAACCTATGCGAATAATAAAACTTGTGGAGTGTCTTCTACTGGATGGGGAGAATATTTTATCAGAGGAGTTGTAGCGCACGATATTTCAGCTATGATGGAATACGGTGGGAAATCATTAAAAGAATCTGCAAAACACGTGATTCATCATAAATTAACTGAGCTGGGTGGAACAGGAGGTATCATCGCACTGGATCAAAAAGGAAATATGGTTATGGAGTTTAACACTGAAGGGATGTATAGAGGGTATATGACTAAAGATTCATTAAGTGTAAAGATTTATAAAGAATAATTTTTTAGCATATTTGTTAGATCTAAAAATTTAAAAATGAAAAAAGTATTTTCCATTTTAAGTTGCATTTTAATCACTGGTAGTTTATTTGCTCAAAAAGCATCAGGCACCAATGTTGATTATGAATATTATCGTCTTCCATTACAAAAAGTAACAGAAAAAAAATATCATTTTTCTGTTGAGATAGGCTATGTTAAAGATTACGAATCCGATATGGCATTTTATGAAGAAGCACATGCCGCTTATGATATGGTAAAGAAAGAATTAAATGATGCTTATGATAAAGCACTTGAAGATTATAACAATCAAAGTACAGGTGATAAACTAGCACAACGTATTTTGCTAAGCGATGACGGGAAACCCATTAAGCCTACAAACAAAGATTATGCAGACCGATTAAATTCTCAGTATAAGCACTTTTTAGGCCCTGCCCCTTATTACAATTTAGTTAGTCCTGAAAGATCAGATATTCCTACGAATTCCGAAATGACGTCAGCTATTAAGTTGGATGGATTTACTAAATCAACTGCTGATGGTTTAAAAATTGTATTAGATGCTTCAGACTTTACTGAAACCTCTGAAACAAAAAAGTTGGGAGAAGCACCTAATGAAACAAAAGAAACTAGTTTTACGGTTTCCTGCGAAGTAATGGTCAGCATAGTCAACTCCTTAGGGGAAGAGGTATATGCTAATTCCTACGCAAAAACATTAAAGTATAAGTCTGCCAAGAAAAAGCTTGCTGAATGGAGTAAATACGAAAGAAGCTCAGCCTATAAAAACTTACCCAATACTAAAAAGAAAAGTCTTATTACCATGTTAATTAATGATGTAAATACAGATTTAAATAATCAGTTTGGCTATTCGTGGATTAAAAAAAGAAGCAAAATTTATTCTGCAAAAGGGAAAAAATACTTTTATGATGATTTAGATAAAGCTGTTGTAAGCTTTCAGAACGGTCTTAAAGATCTTAAAGTCAACCAAGGAATAGCTGCTGTAAAATTGAATTCAGCTATTGTAGTTTGGAATAAAGCGCTAGAAGAACTTGATTTGGCAGATAAAAAAGCAAGAATCAATAACAAAATTGGAGCAGCTCTGTACATCAATTTAGGTTTAGCTTACACATTAATTAATGAGTTCAATAATGCAGATCGTGCTTTAAGCACCGTTCAATCCAATACTAGTTTTAAAGGAGGAGACATTAAAGAAGCTGAAGCAGTAAGAAAATTCATGAGCGATCAACGCATAAGAGCTGGTTACTAATGAAAAAATCTAAAAGGCAAAAATTCGTTTTTTTATTTTAAAATATTGACTTTTTGTGTGCTGAATTTATCCCCATCAGAAAGAGTTAGAAGGTAATTTCCACTAGGGACATCACTTAGATCTATTCCTTCAATATTATTATTTTTTATATTTAATACTACTTGTCCAAGCAAATTACTCAACGTTGCCATAATTATTTCTGTGCTGGATTTTATGTAAAGCTGTGAGTTTGCTGGATTTGGATAGATAATAATATCTTTTTCTTTTTCCATGATAAAATTAGGAGCATCACATAATTGTATTCCATATGTGCTCTCAGGTCCATTACTGTTATTAGCAGAAGAGGTTTTTTCATGTATTAAAGACCCAAATTGATCATAAACCTTGTATGAATGTTCATTTTGATAAATTGTAGAATACACCAAATCAACAATGGCTCCTGAATCCACAGGAAACAAGATAGTCTCTGGTCCGCATCCAGTTGGTAATGAAATCGTTTGCACAGGAGAACCGTCAATAATGACATCCATGGAGGCCCCATAAATGGTCCACCCATCACAGTAGTCATCATATAGCTCTACTTTTAATAAACCACAATTACCTTGACTTAATAAATTATTACAAGCAATTAACCCATAAGTACTCAATGGTCCTGATCCATTAGATCCAGATTGAGAAGCAATAATATTGTTATTTTCATCCATTAATTCATAACTGTTTTCCTCTGGCCAATCACCTGGATTATATATTAAACTAACTACATCACCAGAATCAACGGGGAAATCAAAGAATTCGGGGCCATTGCCATTTACAAGAGTAACTGATTGAACAAGAATATTATTAATATTTATGTCTATGGATCCTCCGTTCCACCCGTCACCCCAGGAATCTGAAAGTCCAACACTATACATTCCACAAGAACCTGGTATAGGAAGTGTTGTAAATGAAAATGGACCGGCCCAATTACTGAATCCATTTTGACCGCAGTTTTCCTGAATATAAAAGTCGTAAGACGTAAACGATGACAAACCAGATAACAGATAAGATGTAATAGTTAAATTGGAAATAGTTGTTCCACTGCCTAATGCAAAACCACTTGTGCCCCACTCCACATTCCAACTTCCACCAATTATTCCCGAAGAACTATTCCATCCAAGCAATGCTCCATTTGCTGAAACATTGGTTGCTGATAAGTTAACTGGAGCAACACAATTCGGGCAAGCCATAAGCCCCATAGTGTTGGGGGGACCGCTTGTTACACCACCCATTTGAGTAGTAATCATAGTATTTAAATGGTCATACACGATGTAGGAATTTTCTTCAGGCCATCCTCCAGGTGTGTACAACAAATCAACAACGTCTGAAGAGTCTACAGAGATAAAGAATTGATCAGGACCAGACCCTTGTTGCATCGTTAGGGTCTGAACAATATTACCATTAACTAATACATCTAAATATCCTCCGTTCCACCCATCACCCCATGAATCATATAATTCAATCATAAAAGTTCCACAAGTTCCAGTTGTTAAACCTGTAGTAAAACTATATGGCCCTATCCAAGAACTTACAAAACCAGAATCGCATATAGACTGCACATAAACGTCATATGATGTGCTAGATTGTAATGTATTTAGATTAACAAGAGTGGTTTGTAAGTTAGTTAGTTGATTACCCCCACCTATGCTAAAACCTGAAATACCATACTCTAAATTCCATAAAGAATCATTTATTCCAGGAGACCAAGAAATATCTGCTGAATTTGTTGTAACGTTAGTAGAAAAAACGTTACCAACCCCACTGCAATTTCCTGTTGGTGGAGCACAACTGGAGGTAGAAGTATGCAGTAAATTATCCAAATCGCTTGGTGCGGCTCCACTAAATAAAGTATCATTAAGTGGATCTACAATCGTAAATGTAATTTCACTATCCCATGTTCCAGAGTGAAAAATAAAATCCATTGTAGCACCTGTAGTAGAATATACAGAGTCTAGTGTAAAACTTCCTTGACATTCATAATTGCCCACAAAACTTCCGTTCATAGTCACTTCTAGGTAAGCGCCATTCCATCCATCCCCAAAACTATCGTACATGTATAATTTGTAATGACACTGGGCACCTAACTCTAAAAAAAGTACATGGCACAATACTACTATTTGAAATAGTCTTTTAAGCATTTCTTAGTACAAGTTAGAATATTAGGACAAATTACTAATTAACCTATGTGAATAGTGACGTTAACAATTGTTAATGAGTAGTGAAACTACTGAATGATCTTTTTGAAATTCTGTAGTTCTTTTTCAGCTTCTGATTTAGAATAATAACGATTAGACAATGTCAATCCACTTACCCTATTTTTAATCACGTAATAAGAAGTATCTTGATTATTAACCAGTGAGATTTTCCAATACTTTGCGGAATTATTATAGTCAATCCTTTTTTTCTTTGGTTTAGAAACGGGTTGATCTTGGATTTCTTCAACTACTTCTTCTACTTCGGCCTCCATTATGGTGGTATCCTCTTGGACTACTTCAATGGTGTCAGTTACCTCTGCTTCTTCTTGTACCACCAGAACGGGTTCTTGTTTAACAACTTTTTCACTGTCATTCATTAAGAAATACGCTGCAGCAAGAGCTGTAACCGTAACTAAAAGTACTAAGACAATTATCTTTAAAGACTTGTTATTTTCTGTTATTGGAATTTCTTTTGTTTCTTTTTGATCTTTAGACATATTCAAATATCCATTAAAAAACCTAAGTATAGTAGGTTATAATTTCTTGTTTTCAACGTGACGATGTGCATCACGATTTGTTTTTTTATCAAGGTTTTTTTGGAATGCCTCTTCTAAATTCACTCCCGTTTGATTAGCTAAACAAACTAACACAAAAAAAACATCGGCCAACTCATCGCTAAGATCCGCTTTTTCATCACTTTTCTTTTCGCTCTGTTCTCCATACCTTCTTGCTATAATTCTAGCCACTTCTCCAACTTCTTCAGTTAATATAGCCATGTTTGTCAATTCATTGAAGTATCGAACACCATATTTTTGAATCCATTCATCTACTAATTTTTGAGCTTTTCCAATGGTTATTTCCTTTTTCATTATTCCTTGTTTTTTGAAT
>JAYYEV010000089.1:0-4748 GCA_036159515.1 Bacteroidota bacterium
ATAAAAGTACTCCCATCTTCCTTTTTGTTTTCCGTTGTCCCAATGTTTTTCAAATGAAAGTTGACCGTTTTCATGATAGTAAAACTCATCATTATCCACTACACCATTTTTGTAATACTTTTTCATTTTAACCGTACTATCTTCATAAAAGGTAATGTAGTCTCCATCTAAAACCCCTTTTTTGTAATTTATTTGTTTTTGGGGGTTGCCGTTTTTATGAAAATAAGATTGTACTCCGTCAAAAACATTATCATCATAATTTAGTGTTTTTGAAGGTTTTCCATCTTCTTGAAAATACAACCACTCGCCAGTTTTTATCCCCATTTCATAGGTGTTACCCCATGCTACTTGACCATTCTCATACCAATAACCCCAAGTACCATCTTCAACTCCATCTACATAAACAGATTTTATTTTAACTTGACCATTCTTGTAATACGTAAAACATTCTCCGTTTTCTCTTCCCAACACAAAATTGATACTTCGCTCAAGTTGTTTATTATCGTAATAAGAAACACATGTTCCTGTGTAGGGCTTTCTAGATCGTTTATGAAACACCACAGAATTACCCTCTTCCCATTCCAATTCTTTATTGCAGTCAACAGCTTTTCGCTTAGAGACGTACCCTTGGTCTTCAACTGATTTAGCTCCTTTAATGGTGAATTTTTGATTATTCTGCCCTGAAGAAGTAGAAACAAAAAAATATATCGAAATTATAAATAGGTATTTCACTGCTTAAAATTAGTAGTTTATACATAAAGTGAGATAAAAAAGAGCCATATATTTGCTTGATGTATCATTCAGAAATAAACCATCACAACATCTGTGCCATATCTACTCCTGCAGGATCTGGAGGTGTAGCTATAATTCGAATTTCTGGAAAGGAGTCCATTGCAATTGTCAATTCCATTTTTTCAGCACCTATTTTAGATGCAAAGGGTTATACCTTAAAATTTGGGACTTTAATATACAACGGAGTAGAAATTGATCAAGTAATGATTTCCATTTACAGAAATCCAACATCATTCACTGGTGAAGATGTAGTAGAAATTGCATGCCATGGTTCCTCCTATATCCAAAACAAAATACTGGAAATCTTGCACGAAAAAGAGGTGCGATTAGCAAAAGCCGGTGAATTTTCTCAAAGGGCTTTTTTAAATGGAAAAATGGATCTGACGCAAACTGAAGCCATTGCAGATCTAATATATGCCAAATCCGAATCTGCTCATAAAATCGCCTTAAACCAAATGAAAGGTTCATTTACTAACGAACTAAGCGAATTGAGAGCAAAATTGATTGAGCTTGCCTCTTTAATCGAATTAGAATTAGATTTCGCTGAGGAAGATGTTGAATTTGCTGACAAATCACAGCTTAAAACACTAATTGATGAAATTATTAAGAGATTAAAAGAGTTAAAAAAATCCTTCTCTTATGGGAATGCTATTAAAAATGGAGTACCGGTTGTTATTATAGGAAGACCAAATGCTGGAAAGTCCACTTTACTGAATAAGATAATTAATGAAGATAGAGCTATTGTTTCTGATATGCCTGGCACGACTAGAGATACTATTGAAGAATCATTTATTATTGAAGGTATTGAGTTTAGGTTTATTGATACAGCAGGTATAAGAGAGACTTTAGACTCAGTAGAAAAAATAGGAGTAAATCGTTCTATTAAAATGGCCAAAAAAGCGTCTATTTTAATCTATTTATACGATGCTTCAGTAACTTCTCAACAAGAAGTGAAAGATGACCTACTCACATTTCACAATGAGGATTCCCTAACATTAACTATAGCCAATAAAATAGATCTTATTGATAAGAATACGTTGATTGGGGATCTTAAAATCACAGCTCATAAGAATTCAGATGTAGAAACTGTTAAAAGAGAAATTTTTAAATGCTTTCAACAGATTGGAGATAATCACGAAGGAGCTATCCTTACTAATCACAGACACCTAGAAGCCATCAACTTATGTTTAAAAGATTTAGAAAAAGTAAATGTAGGAATCAAAAATAACAGTAGCGGAGAGTTTCTCGCAATGGACATTAGGCAAGCACTTCATCATTTAGGAACAATTACTGGAGAAGTTTCAAACGAAGAATTACTAGGAAATATATTTTCCAATTTTTGTATTGGTAAATAAAATCAGGATCCGCAACCTATACAATCAAAGTGAGAATCTTCTGGCTTTACCCCATTTAATGTCATTTCAAGATTATGAATCTGATCTCTAATCTCCATGTCACTCATCATGTCACCTGATAATTTGGACTTGAGTTCATGTATTTTTGATTGTATTTCTGTGTTGCTCATAATTAATTTTTAAGTAAAATACATTTAATTCAGAATTCATTATGTTACATCCTTTTTAATTTTTTAATACAGTTTTCAACATAAAATTTAATAAGTTGTTCAAAGTGTAGTAGTTGTAGGAATACATGATTTATCTTTTTTGAATATATTGTGAAGATTAAATTTTATAGATGTTATTAAATTATTTTAAGAGAAGAGAAATCTCTAAAGAGATAGAACAATTGGATCCGGTTAAGGATCATGAACGAATAGTATATCTGATAGCATGTCACTGTTTTCCATACGATATAGAACGTTCACTTGAATTTGGATTCTTTAGAACTTTTGCAGTTCCAAGTATTTCTAGATTACTAGCCAGTACTGGTGAATTCAAAAGAAATACTAAAAAAAGATATGACGATACAGAACTAATCATGTATGAAATCATAGAAAATGGATATAACAGTGATCGTGCACAAAGAGCCTTTAAAAGGATGAATGCCATGCATGGTGCATACAGTATTGATAATGATGACTTTTTATATGTACTAAGTACGTTTGTGTTTATTCCTATTTTTTGGCTTGATCGATTTGCGTGGAGAAAACCTACAAGAAAAGAAAAAAGAGCCATTTTTTATTTTTTCAAAGAAGTCGGGAAAAATATGGGAATAAAAAATATACCCGAAGATTATCGAGAATTTAAGGCATTTCACCTAAAGTATGAAAAAGAAAACTTCAAGTATTCAAAAAGCAACAGTGAAATCGCAAAATACACCAGAGACCTATTAATCAGTTTTTTTGTACCAAAACAATTGGCCTTTTTAGGAAGACCAATTACCAATTGTCTTATGGATGAACCTCTGCTTAATGCTATGGGTTTTAAACATCCTAACCCTATTTTAAGAGCATTTGTTATGATTTTACTACAAATAAGAATGTGGTTCATGAGTCTAGTTGGCGATAAGAAAAAACCCGTTTTAGGTACTACAAAGAAAAGATCTAGCTATCCTAAGGGGTATAAGATTGAAGATATAGGAACTTTTCCAAATAAAGTACTTGCACCAGTTGCGTAGATAAAATATCTAAAAATGGTTCTGACTTAAAATAAAAACTTATAAAGTTATTTATTTGTAAAATAAAATACTTTAAATAAATTTGAACCTAAAGTAAAATTTTGAAAAAAGTTAAAGTATATTTTACTGTAGTTCTACTTTTTAATTTACTCACCTTAAATTCGTTTTGTTGTGATAATAGTTCTATCTCTATTAACGATCAGACGCTTAACCCAGATGGCAGTATTACATACAACTTAAATTTTACGGTCGAACTAGGAACGGCAGATGTTCCTTTTTATGGTTTTACTCTTTTGTTTTTATCGTCATCTAATACGCCACAGGTTGTTTTATCAGGCACATACAACACCACAAATAGTTTGACTACAGCTGACTTGAGCTTGGGAAGTCTTACTGGGACCTTACAAGGACTCACAGGAAGTAATATTAACTCTGTAGTACAGGACAGTGACTGGTCAGTTTACCAAAACATGAATAATGTATTGAGCTTTGAAAGCAGTGAACTATTTGGTGCTGCATCAAATGATTTTTCTGCAACTATTGATGTTACTGTTATGGGGTGTGTAGAGCAAATTGTTTTTGATGCCAGTGTGAATAGTGGTAGTTCATTATGCGAATTCACCATCAATCTTAACAATAATCCATTCATTGAAGTCTCTGACGATGATAATTTATGTGCAGGAGATTCTACCCAATTAACTATCGATACTGCATATGGTGGCATTTTAGTAGATCAGTTTACTATGACCTTCAACAATGCATTTTCACATACTACCGCAGGAACTAATCTTCCAGGCGTATATTATTTGATTGTCTCTGGAACCTACTATGGATCTACCAATGAAACTAGAGATGCCTGTTTTGGAAATGGATGGTACAACGGATACACTTGGACACCAGGTATCGCTTGGAAATGGAATAATGTTAACCCACAAAATTATGCACAAATCCCAACTCAGTTAAATACCACTAATCACACCTACCAAATGATTTTTTCTGGAGGTTCGAGTTACACATTTAGCTTTACAGATACTCAATATGGCGACAACGGAGGGGCATTGAATTTCTCCTTGTATTACCTTGGTAACATTTCATGGAGCAATGGAGTTACTACTTATCAAAATAATGTAACTCCGTCCAGTACCACAACTTACACAGCCACTATAGATAACGGAGGATGTACAGACTCTGATAGTGTATTGGTGACTATAAATTCTGGTGGAAGCTCCGTTGATGTTATTACGAATTGTAATAGTTATACTTGGATTGACGGAATTAATTATACTACATCCAACAATTCAGCTAGTATAGTTTTACCTACTTCGGGTGGTTGCGACAGTCTGGTTCAATTGGACTTAACTATAAATTATAATAGTTAT
>JAYYEV010000090.1:0-6216 GCA_036159515.1 Bacteroidota bacterium
TAAACTAATTTGCAGTTAAAATTAATGTTAAAAAATCTTAAAACAATAATGTATTTTATAACTACATAATTTATTTGGGAACAAAAAAGAAAGAAGCGGCTATGCTACAAGGAGCGAAGAATAAAGATAAGATGGCTGCTCTTGACAAGGAAGTTAAAGCGTATCAAAAAGAACAAATTTTTGACCAATCCCATCTTTTTGGAGCCAAGGTATTAGCCATGTCTATTGATCCTATTATTCCATCTGAATATCAATCCAATGATACGTTACGATATCGATATTTTTTAGATCATTATTGGGACAATATAGATGTGACAGATAAACGAATTGTACATACTCCTGTATACCACAATAAATTGAATCACTTCTTTAAAAAAATGATTCCTCAGCATCCCGATACGATTTGTAAGTATGCGCACAAGTTAATTGACCAAATGGATCCGGAATCTGATTTATTTAAGTATACTGTGCATTATGTTACTTACAATTACGAAACATCTAATATTATGGGTATGGATGCTGTTTTTGTATGCATGGCCCAAAAATACTACTGCCCTGCAGACGAAAGCGGAGCCTTTTGGTTAGATTCTACTAAATTGGTTGACTTGTGTGAAAAGGCCAATAAGCTAGAACCATTATTAATGGGCAAAAAAGCACCTCGAATTATACTGGCCGATACATCAGAGCAAAACTGGGTAGACTTTTATCAATTACCTCAAAAATACAACCTACTTATTTTTTGGGATCCTGATTGCGGTCATTGTAAAAAGCAAATACCTAAACTACAAAAGTTATATAACGAACTAAAAGAAAAGAAAGTAGATGTAGAGTTTATAGGGTATGGCACAAATTTGGAAAATGAAGACTGGAAAAAGTTTATCAAAAACAAAAAATTAAATTGGATTAACTTATCTGATTTCCCAGATGCGAACGAAAATCCTACCACCTATTTATTTGAGAAAAAAGTAACCGATTTAAAAAGTTTAAATTTCAGAAAAACATATGACATTTTCAGTACTCCTCAAGTATATCTAGTAAATCAAAATAAAGAGATCATAGGAAAACAATTAGATGCATTAACGGTGGCAAAGATGATGGAGCATTTAGAGAATGTGAAACTTGATTATTTACCCATACTAGAAGAAGATGCTAAAAAAGAAGCAGAAAAAAAGAAAAAACAACAAGAAAAAGCAAACGAAAATTAATTTGGTCCAATACTTGTAACAGCTAAATTATAATTCGTAACATTTTATATATTTGATGTCTAATAAAAACAACCTACAATGAAAAAATCAATCTTTACACTAAGTTTATTTTTTGCAGCGTTATTCGCTTTCAATTATACCCAAGCACAAGTAGCTGTAGGAGAAGAAAAAGCAGCTAAAATTTCATTTGACAAGTCAACCCATGATTATGGTCAAATAGAGCAAAATGCCAATGGTGAATGCGTGTTTGTATTTACAAACACGGGTAATGCGCCACTCAAAATTACCAATGCGAAAGGTTCATGTGGTTGTACCGTTCCTCAGTGGCCTAGAGAAGAAATTGCTCCTGGAAAAACAGGTGAAATCAAAGTGAGATACGATACCAAAAGAATTGGAATGATCAACAAAACGGTGACCATCCAATCTAATGCTATGAATGCGGATGACATCACGAAAAACAAAAAGAATGCTGAAGGAAAAACCATTGGAGGCACGTCGATGATCAGAATTAAAGGAGAAGTAAAAAGACCTAATGAAAACGCAACTCCCGTAAAACCTGCTGCTGGTCCAATGAATAATACCAAAGCAGGATAAAAGTTATTTTATTCTAAGTGTGATTAAGCCACCCTAGCAGGTGGCTTTTTTATTTGGTAATTCTTATATAAAATGAATAGCTGACCCTCAGACTTGAGAAACTTTCAGAGTTAAGAAAAGAACTTAACTAACCCAAAAGTTCAGCCATTTTAGTACCTAAATCTGCAGGAGAATCTACGACATGAACACCGCAATCTCTTAATATGGCTTTTTTAGCGGAAGCGGTATCACTATGGCCACCAACAATAGCACCTGCATGACCCATTGTTCTGCCTTTTGGGGCAGTATCTCCAGCTATAAATGCAACAACGGGCTTAGTACCATTTTCTTGAATCCATTTCCCCGCATCAGCTTCCAAGTTCCCTCCTATTTCACCAATCATGATAATGCCATCGGTCTCTTCGTCATTCATTAATAATTCAACTGCATCTTTTATGGTAGTGCCAATAATTGGGTCACCTCCTACACCAATAGCTGTAGTTTGACCTAAACCAACTTTGGTAACTTGATCAACTGCCTCATACGTTAACGTTCCTGATTTACTAACGATACCCACGTTTCCCTTTTTAAATATGAAGCCAGGCATTATACCTACTTTTGCTTCATCAGCTGTAATAACACCAGGACAATTGGGGCCAACCATTCTACAATCTTTGTCTTTTAAATATTCTTTTACCTTAATCATATCCGCAACAGGAATCCCTTCTGTAATGCAAATAATTACTTTAATACCGGCTTCAGCCGCTTCCATAACGGCATCAGCAGCAAATGCAGGAGGGACAAATACAATAGAAACATCAGCGCCTGTTTTATCAACCGCTTCCGCTACCGTATTAAACACAGGTTTACCTAGATGCTCTTGACCTCCTTTTCCCGGAGTTACGCCACCAACCAACTGGGTACCATATTTAATCATCTGTTCCGAATGGAAAGTTCCCTCTCCACCCGTAAAACCTTGTACGATAACTTTTGAATTTTTGTCTACTAAAACGCTCATGAGTTTAATTTGAGGCTAAAATTAGCAATTGATTTTAATTTGAAGCAAAAAAAAACCGCTCAATATGAGCGGTTTTTAACAATCTAATGACTAAATGTTATTTAGCATTATCCATTTTATCTTTCAATGCAGCTAAAGCATCTAAATCACCAAGTGTTGTTTTCTCACTAGCGTCATTTATGTTTTGTACTGCCTTTCTTGTTTTGGTTGCTTTTGATTTCACTTTTCTTGCTTCCACTTCTCCCCAAACTTTGGTATGTGAAATCAAAATTTTCTTACCGTCCTTATTAAACTCAAGAATCTTAAATTCAGCTTTTTCATCGTTTCCAATGTAATTACCGTCTTCTTTCTTCATGTGTTTTGCAGGACAATAAGCTTCTACTCCATATGCCATGGAAACGATACCTGCTTTATCTTTTAATTTAACAACAGTACCTTCATGAACGGTGTCTAAAGCAAACAAAGTTTCATATACATCCCATGGATTTTCTTGTAATTGTTTATGCCCTAAGGTGAGTCTTCTGTTTTCTGCATCCAACTCAAGCACAATTACTTCTAGTTCGTCACCAACTGCACAGAATTCAGATGGATGTTTAAACTTTTTATCCCATGAAAGATCAGAAATATGAATTAATCCATCTACACCTTCTTCCATCTCTACAAACACGCCAAAGTTGGTGAAATTTCTAACCTTCGCTTTGTGAGTAGAATCAACTGGATATTTTTTGTCAATATCAGCCCATGGATCTGGAATCAATTGCTTGATGCCTAAAGACATCTTTCTTTCTTCTTTGTCCAATGTTAAAACGACTGACTCTACCTCGTCTCCAACTTTTAAGAAATCACCCGCTGTTCTAAGGTGTTGACTCCAGCTCATTTCAGAAACGTGAACTAGTCCTTCTACACCTGGAGCTATTTCAACAAATGCACCATAATCTGCCAATACAACCACTTTACCTTTTACTTTATCACCCACATTCAATTCAGCTTCCATAGCATCCCATGGATGATCAGAAAGTTGCTTAAGACCTAGTGCAATTCTTTTCTTATCATCATCAAAGTCAAGGATTACCACTTTAATTTTTTCATCAAGTGTGACCAACTCTTCTGGGTGATTTACTCTACCCCAGGAAAGATCAGTGATATGAATTAAACCATCAACACCACCTAAATCAATGAATACACCATATGAAGTGATATTTTTGACTATGCCTTCTAATACCTGTCCTTTCTCAAGACCAGACATGATTTGTTTCTTCTGTTCCTCAATTTCAGCTTCAATTAGCGCTTTGTGAGACACCACCACGTTTTTGAATTCTTTATTGATCTTCACCACTTTGAATTCCATATTTTTACCAACGTATTGATCGTAATCTCTAATAGGTTTCACATCGATTTGTGAACCTGGTAAAAATGCTTCAATTCCGAAAACATCTACGATTAATCCACCTTTGGTTCTACATTTTACGAAACCAGTAATGATTTCACCTGACTCTAGTACCTCATTTACTCTAATCCAAGCCAAATGGGTTCTTGCTGTTTTGTGAGAAACAACCAATTGACCTGTTTTATCTTCCATGTTTTCGATGTACACATCAACCACATCTCCAATTTTTAAGTCTTGGTTATATCTAAATTCATTTTTAGGAACAACTCCTTCACTCTTGTAATTAATATTGATTACTACTTCCTTTTTGGTAATTGCAATTACAGAACCTTGGATAAGTGATTTCTCCTCTACTTGAGTTAACGTTCCATCATACATATCATCTAGCTGCTTTCTTTCATCCGCTGTATATGCATCTTTATCTTCCGCTTCAAAAGCGTCCCAATCAAATTCAACAGGAGCAGTTTCAACTGTTTCTTTTGCTTCTGCTTTTTCTACTTTTTCAGCTTTCTTTTCAGCTGAATTTGTCTCAACAACTTCCTCTACCTCTTTTACCTTATCTACCACTTCAACAATAGGCTCTGCTTTTTTAGCTGTTGTAGTCTTCTTAGCCGCTGTAGTCTTCTTAGCCGCTGTAGTCTTCTTAGCTGCTGTAGTCTTCTTAGCTGCTGTAGTCTTCTTAGCTGCTGTAGTCTTCTTAGGTGCAGTTTTTGTGGTAGTTGATGATTTTTTAGCTGCAGGAGATTTCTTAGCTGCAACTTTTTCTTTTGATTCTTCTGCCATATGGCTTTATCTTGTATCCATAGTTATAGCCAACTAAAGAGAAATTTAACTTACCTGGGCTATCAGGTTAAATACGGGCGACAAAATTAATCATATTTATGTAAAAAACAATATTCTAAGTTGATTAGAAACAAGATTCAACAAAAATCCATTACTTTAGGTTATATATGGAGGCGAAATACATGAAAAGATGTTTAGAGTTGGCTCGAAAAGGGAAGTCTTCTGTTGCTCCAAATCCTATGGTAGGCGCAGTTGTAGTTTACGATGATAAAATTATAGGTGAAGGTTATCATAGAAAATACGGGGAAAGTCATGCAGAAGTTCATGCTATTCACAGTGTTGAAGACAAAACTTTACTTGAAAAATCAACTCTTTATGTAAACTTAGAACCTTGTTCACACAGCGGTAAAACACCTCCTTGCTGCGAATTAATATCGTCCTATAAAATTCCTAAAGTAGTGATAGGGTGTGGGGATACTTCTTCAAAAGTGAATGGAAAAGGAATTATTCATTTAAAAAATAAAGGTATCGATGTAAAATGTGGTGTGCTAGAAGAAGAGTCCATGAGGCTTAACAGAAGATTTTTCACGTTTCAACACCAAAAAAGACCCTACATCATTTTAAAATGGGCTGAGAGTGCTGATGGTTTTATGGATCGAAGAAGAGATAAAAATGAAAAAGGAATTAATTGGATTTCAAAACCGAATACAAAATTGGTTACTCATCAATGGAGATCTGAAGAAGCATGCATCCTTGTGGGAAGGAAAACAATTGAAAATGACAATCCAAGTTTAACCACTAGAGAGGTAAATGGCCCCAACCCCGTCCGCTTAATCATTGATCCTAATTTAAAGCTTAAAAAAGAGTATAATGTATTTAATGACGATGCTCAAACTTACCTATTTAATTATCTTAAAAATCAAAGAAAAGATAATGTTTCACATATCAAAGTGGGTAAAGAAAATTTCCTTTTGGATATGTTAACGTTTATATATGACCAAAAATGGAATTCTATTTTAGTTGAGGGGGGTTCATCTACTATAAACCAATTTTTAGAAAAAAATTTATGGGACGAAGCCAGAGTCATTATTGGAAAACCTCAATTTAAAAGTGGGTTAAGATCACCTGTTTTAAAACAAAATGCATTTTCAGTGGTAACCTTCAATGACGATAAGGTAAAAACCTATTTTAATGATTGATATCCTTATCACAATAATTACATTCTCATTTATGCTAATGCTTTTCAAATA
>JAYYEV010000091.1:0-20526 GCA_036159515.1 Bacteroidota bacterium
CTACAGAAGAACCAGCTGCTGAAGC
Organism: Bacteroidota bacterium; assembly: GCA_036159515.1. Classification (GTDB taxonomy): domain Bacteria; phylum Bacteroidota; class Bacteroidia; order Flavobacteriales_D; family Parvicellaceae. The sequence continues at coordinate 26 of JAYYEV010000091.1, forward strand.
CACAGAAGAACCAGCTGCTGAAGCCACAGAAGAACCAGCTGCTGAAGCCACAGAAGAACCAGCTGCTGAAGCCACAGAAGAACCAGCTGCTGAAGCTACAGAAGAACCAGCTGCTGAAGACTCTAAAGAAGCTGAAAAGTAATTTTTAGTATAATTTATTTAAATTAAGCCATGATTTCATGGCTTTTTTTATGGAGAAAAGAAATTTATATGAGCTGGGTGAATTTTCAAATCTACATGGATTTCAGGGAAAACTAATTCTTTCTTTTGATGAACAACAGATTTCACTATCCAAACTAAAAGTGATTTGGGTCATCTTGGATGGACTACCTACTCCATTCTCTATAACCAGCATTCAAAAACTCAAAAAAAATAAACGAATAGTATCACTTCTTAATGTTGATTCATTAAATGCTTCATCCTTAATTAAACAGAAAGTGTACGTTTCAAAAGATGAAATTTCTTTTGATCAGATGGATGTTAAGTTGAAATATGTAGGATTTTCTATTTGGGATGAAAATGAAAACGAAATAGGTATAGTTCAAGACTATGTTGATATTAAAAACAATCATCTTCTTATAATTGAAATAGATAAACAAGAAGTGATGATACCAGTAAATGATGCATTAATCATTAAAGTCATGGAGAGAGAAAAAATCATTCAGCTTTATATTCCTGAAGGATTATTGAATTTAAATAGTGAATCAGAAAACTCATAAACCATTCCACTTCAAGCAATTTAAGCTGAATCAAGAGTTTGCTGCAATGAAAATCGGAACGGACGGAATTCTTTTAGGAGCTTGGGCAAATTGCCAAGATTGTAAATACATTGTTGATGTGGGTACGGGAACTGGTGTTATTGCTCTAATGCTAGCACAAAAGAATAGCAACGCTATAATTGATGCAGTAGAAATTGATCATAACGCCATAAAAGATGCTAAAAGAAATTTTGAAACTTCTCCATGGAAAAACAAATTAAATTTAATTCATGAGGATTTTTCAAAATGGAACAATAAAAGAAAGTATGATCTCATCATTAGTAATCCTCCCTTTTTTAAAAATAGTTTAAAGCCAAATGACGATTCAAGAGCTATTGCTAGACATGTGGAATCATTGAATTCAAAATCGCTCTCAAAATTTGCATCTAACCAACTTAGTTCAAATGGAAAATTATGCCTAATTGCACCATTCGATCAACTTAATGAAACCAAAATCCATTTTTTAGAAAATCATTTTCATATTTCAAAGATATGTTTGGTAAAACCTAAACCTTATAAAGAACCTCATCGTGCATTGCTAGAATTTAAAAGAGAGGAAACAGAACCTACAGTACATACGATTGTAATCGAAAATGATACTAGACATGAGTATACAGACGATTATAAAAAATTAACAAGAGAATTTTACACGATTTTTTAGTCTTACAGATAAAACACATACTTTTACAAGATGAGTCAGAAACCTTTGTTGAAGTCTAGATTATTCAAGTTACCACAACACAGAAGATTTAACTTTCCTGCTAGATATTACAATGAAGAAAAGGAAAGACTAGAAAATAGAATAAAAGAATTGAAATCAGATTCTTACCAATCCAATATTAAGAACGCATTTAGTAAAAACCATCAATACAAAAGCTGGAATAAAAATTGGAATACAATCAGATTATTGATCATTTTCGGATTATTGGTTTTCAGTTTGGTTTTTCTGTACAATCAAATCGATTTAGTTGTTAATTCGCTTAACAGTAAATAATTTCTATGATTGAATTACTCCCTGACAGTGTTGCTAATCAAATTGCCGCAGGCGAAGTGATCCAAAGACCTGCTTCAGCAGTAAAAGAATTACTTGAAAATGCTATTGATGCTAACTCTACTAAAATTCAACTTATCGTTAAAGATGCTGGAAAATCATTAATTCAAGTGATTGACAACGGATTTGGCATGGATGAAACAGATGCAGAAAAGTGTTTTAAAAAACATGCTACTTCAAAAATTAAATCTGCCGATGACTTATTTACCATTTCATCTAAGGGATTCAGAGGAGAGGCACTTTCCAGTATAGCCTCCATATCACATGTGGAGTTAAAAACCAGAACACCAGAAGAAGACACAGGCACTAAAATCAATATAGATGGTGGTGAAATAATTAAGAAAGAATCCATCGCTACATCCGTAGGTTCTAGTTTTTCAATGAGGAATCTTTTTTTCAATGTCCCAGCACGAAGAAATTTTTTAAAGTCGGATAATGTAGAAATCAAACATATCATTGATGAATTTCAACGCATTTCTATGGCGCATCATGATATTCACTTTACTATGCACCACAACGATCGACTCTTATTTGACCTACCGGCATCCAATAGAAAACAGAGGTTGCTCGCTATTTTTGGTAAAAAATACAATGAAAGATTAGTCCCTATTGAAGAATCTACTTCCATATCTAAAATAAATGGGTTTGTGTTGAAACCTGAATATGCTAAAAGAACGAGAGGAGAACAATTTATTTTTGTCAATAATCGATTTATTAAGAATTCAAGTATTAACCATGCTATTGGAATTGCTTATAAAGATTTAATTTCAAAAGAACATTTCCCATCTTATTTTATTTTTATTGAAGTCCCTACAAATACAATTGACATCAACATTCACCCCACTAAAACGGAAATTAAATTTGAAGACGAAAGAGCCATTTATTCCATGATAAAATCATGTGTGAGAAACTCATTAGGGAAATACAATGTAGCTCCTACTATTGATTTTGAAACGGAAACTAGTTTTAACTTACCACCTATTGAAAAAGGACAAAAAATAAATCCACCATCTATCAAAATCAATCCTGATTACAATCCATTTCATTCGCCTCAAAAAAATTATGTTCAAGAAAATTTAGACTTCTTACAGCAAAATTATAAAGATGGATTTTCTTTAGATTCACACAAATTTGAAAGGGGACATAAAAATGAATTGAAGGACGAAGAAAGGCAAAATAAATTCATGCAATATAAGCTCAGATATGCCCTATCTTCACAAGAAAACAAGCTTTTTATTGTAGACTTATTTAGACTACATCAACAAATAAAGTATAATGAACTTATACTAAACTACAAAAGTTCTGATGTATTAACTCAATCTCTTTTACACCCTATTGAAATCGATTTATCATCTGGTGATATACAACTTTGCTTAGAATTAAAAGGAGAGTTTGAAAAGTTAGGTATTGAAATTGATCAGTTTGGTAAAGACAGCATTATTATTCAAAGTTTTCCAACAGCAACAGCATCTTTAGATGCTAAATCATTTATTGAATCATGCATTGAGTCATTTAAAAATGAGGATGAACAATTTGAACATCCATATGAAAAATTAGCTTGGAAAATTGGAGAAGGATACGCACATTCTAGACTAAAGAGATTAGATAATAATGAAATTGCTCATCTTCTATCTTTTATTTTTGACTCATCTGTACAAAAATTTAATAAAAAAGGGTTAGCTATTATTAATGAAATAGATGATAAAATTATTTTAAGCATGTTCTAATGATTAATAGAATTTTTCAAAATATGCCCCCAATTGTTAAGAATCTACTCTTGATTAATGTGCTTTTTTTTGTTGCTCAAAACACATTAGAGTCATTCATGCAAAATTTACATTTAGTCCCGATTTTTTCCGACTATTTCAGACCGTGGCAGCTAGCCACTTATTTTTTTATGCATGGTGATTTGGCACATATTTTCTTCAATATGTTTGCCCTTGTTATCTTTGGCTCCCAATTAGAAAGAGTCTGGGGACCTCAAAAATTCTTGTTTTTTTATTTATCCTGCGCCATTGGAGCTGCACTAATTCATATGCTTGTTGGATATTTTAGATTAAGCAGTTTTGAAGCTTCCATTGACCCCATTCTATTGCAAGATTACTTGTTTTACGTTCAAGATGAAGGATATAATTTACTTATGGAGGGTAAAAATTACATAGACCCTACCTTAGGTAAATTAAATGCATTGTATAATACCCCCATGGTGGGTGCATCTGGTGCCATATTTGGTTTACTTGTTGGTTTTGGTTTTTTGTTTCCTAATACTGAATTAATGTTACTTTTTCCTCCTATTCCTATTAAAGCAAAATATTTTGTCATTGGATATGCCGCAATCGAATTATATTTGGGAATGCAAAATTCACCCAGTGACAATGTTGCTCATTTTGCTCATCTTGGTGGAGCACTCATTGGAATCATAATCGTACTATATTGGCAAAAAAGCAGAAATAGTTTTTTTTAATGTCCTTAATTGAACAACTAAAATATCAATTTAATACAGGTGGAACGTATCTAAAGATAATCTACATCAATGTAGGTGTATTTATTGTCTTTTTATTGTTGAATGTGTTTTCTGCTTTGATGAAAGCATCAAATATAACTGATATTGTTCCCTTGTTTGAACTTAATTCATCTCCCTCCATTTTTTTATTCAGACCATGGACGTTTATAAGCTACATGTTTGTTCACCTTTCCATAGGACATTTATTTTGGAATATGATATTATACTTTTTTGCAGGAAGAATTTTTGAAGATTTACTTGGAAAAAAGGCAGCCTTAAACACCTACCTTATTGGTGGAGCATTTGCAGGACTGATTTATGTAGTTACATATAATATTTTTCCACTATATCGTGATTTACCATATGATAGCCCTGTTATTGGTGCCTCTGGTGCCGTTATGGCCATTTTTGTAGCGTTAGCCACTTATACACCAAACTATGAAGCTTATTTTTTTGGTGTTCTAAAGGTGAAAATAAAGTACTTAGCTATTGCCTTTGTTGTATTAGATGTGCTTGGTCTCGCCAACACGGGTGATAGAGTAGCACATTTTGCTCATATTGGAGGCGCTATTTGGGGTTACCTGTACGCCATGAATATTAAAAAAGGGAAGGACATTTCTACCATTATCACTTCTCCCCTTTCAGGATTTAAAAATTTATTTACAAAAAAGAAGATCAAAATTGTCTACAAAAAAAGTAACAACCAAAAAAAATCTAAACCTAAATTCTCTGATGATACCATCATTAGACAAGAAAAAGTTGATGCTATTTTAGATAAAATAAAAGCTTCTGGATACGATAGCTTAAGTAAAGAAGAAAAAGATTACCTATTTAATGCCAGTAAAAATATTTAGTTTCGGGTTAAAACACATGTCCACTAAAGGAAAGCTTTTTGCTTACCTTACAGTTATATTCAACTTTTTGTTGTTCTTTTCTTATCTGGGTTATTTAGCCAATCCTTTAAATAGCAGCTGGATTCCCTTTGTTGCCTTACTATATCCTTTGATTTTATTTGTCAATTTTTTTTTAGTGCTTATATGGATATCAAAAAGGAAATTATTCTTCTTACCTACACTCATCCTCATTATACTAGGCATGTATCATCACAGTCGTTTTTTTCAATTTTACGCCTCCTCGGAAAAAGACAACCATTCCAGTACTTTACATGTAATGAGCTATAACGTAAGATTATTTGATTTATATAATTGGAACGAAAATGAAAAAAGCAAATCTGAAATATTTAAACTTATAAAAGAAGAAAATCCAGATATTTTATGCCTCCAAGAATATTACTTTACAAACGATGAAAACCTGCCATTTGACACTAGAAATTTCATAATTGATAGTCTAGGATATACATATTACTACGAAAGTTTTTCAGAAGAAAGTAAAGAGAATAAGTTTTTTGGTATTGCTACTTTCAGCAAATATCCTATTGTGAACAGTTATAACAAGCAATTTAAAAATGATAATTCAAATCAGTTCATATTTACCGATGTACAAAAAGAACAAGATACTATACGGGTGTATAATGCACACCTCGGATCAATTCGGTTCAATCATACTGACTATAAAGTCATAGGTGGAAAAGGTAGTCCCATTTGGCCACATCAACAATCACCAAAAAGAGCGATTTTTTCAAAAATTAAAATGGGATTTGAAAAAAGGACAGTACAGATTAAAGAACTAATACACAATGTTAACCATAGTCCTTATAAAAGCATTATTTGTGCTGATATGAACGATACACCTACATCATTTTGTTACAATGCTTTTGATCGAAATTTCATTGATGCCTTTACGGTTTCAGGAAAAGGATTTGGTGGTACATATATTGGTAATATCCCCGGATTACGCATTGATTACATTTGGCATGACAAATCATTGGGTTCGACTAATTTCGTAGTCCATCATCAAAAATTATCCGATCACAAAGCCATTAGTACTGAAATTATACTTTAAAATAATAGTTTACAAAAGATTTTTTTGTCGGTAATTAAAAGCTTTGCTAATTTTGAATGGCCAAACCGGTTCATCGCTTGTACATCAAGAGGAAAGTCCGGACAGCAAAGAGCAGCATGCTTCCTAACAGGAAGGATTCATTTAAGTGAATACAGCAAGTGCCACAGAAAATAAACGGCCGAAAGGCAAAGGTGAAAAGGTGAGGTAAGAGCTCACCGTGCTAATGGTGACATTAGTAGCAAGGTAAACCTCATGCGCTGAAAGACCAAATAAACCAGGGTTGTTTAAACTGAAGAGTTGCTCGCTCAACCTGGAGGGTAGGTTGATTGAACTATTTAGTGATAAATAGTCTAGATAAATGATGAACCTCGACAGAATCCGGCTTACAGGTTTGGCTTTTTTCTCTCTTTAGTTAATTTATTAGTTTACCTTCGCAGAAAATTATTTCATGTTATTTTCAGAATTACCACTTAATCCTAAACTTCTTAAAGGAATAGAAGCGCTTGGATTTAAATCTCCAACGCCAGTTCAAGAAGCCACCATTGGTACATTAATTGAAGAAGATCGGGATCTAATTGGTTTAGCTCAAACAGGAACTGGAAAAACTGCTGCGTTTGGATTACCCATGATTGAGAAAATAAATGTGAAAAACAGTAATGTTCAGGGATTAGTTATTGCCCCAACAAGAGAACTCTGTGTTCAGATTTCTAACGATTTTAAATCTTTTTCAAAGTTTATTCCAGAAATTCAAGTAGCCACTATTTACGGCGGTGCTAGCATGGACAAGCAATCTAAAGAGATTAAAAGCGGTGCTCAAATTGTAGTAGCTACACCGGGTAGATTGATGGACATGATCAGAAGAAAAATGGTGAAACTTAATAAAGTAAAATACGCTGTTTTAGATGAAGCAGATGAAATGCTCAATATGGGTTTCAAAGAAGATATAGATGGTATTTTAGCTCACACTCCAAAAGAAAAGAGGACATGGTTGTTTTCTGCTACTATGCCAAAAGGGGTTGCAAAAATTGCAAAATCTTACATGGAAAATCCCATAGAAGTAACCATTGGTAGCAAAAATATTGGAGCTGAAAATATTCATCATGTTTGTTTTCATGTCAATGAGCGAGAACGTTATCAAGCCGTAAAAAGAATTTTAGATTTCCACCCCAATATCTATGGTTTGATCTTTTGTAGGACTAGGAGAACAACTCAAGACATAGCCGACAAGCTTTTAAAAGACGGATATAATGCCGCACCATTACATGGTGATTTATCTCAAATGCAAAGAGATAAAGCCATGGAAAAATTTAGAGAAAAAACATTACAAATTTTAGTTGCAACAGATGTAGCTGCGAGGGGAATTGATGTAGATAATATTTCACATGTTATTAACTACCACTTACCTGATGATATTGAAAGTTACACGCACCGTAGTGGTAGGACAGCAAGAGCTGGTAAAAAAGGAGAATCAATTGCCATCGTATCCAATAAGGATGCTCATAGAATAAAGCAGATAGAAAAGAAAATAAAAGTCAATTTTGAAACTCGTGAACTACCTACTGGGATAGAAATTTGCGAACAACAATTATTTAGATATGTGGATAAAATTAAGCGTGTTAAAATAAATGAAAGTGAGCTTTCGAAATTACTTCCTTCGATCCAAAATGAGTTATCTTCTTTTTCTAAAGATGACCTCATCAAACACGTAATCAGTCTAGAGTTTAACCAGTTGCTTTCCTACTATGAGAAAGTCAAGACGAGTAAACCAAATAAAGGACCAAAAGGCTGGGCCAAAGACGATCAACATGAAAGATTTTTTATCAACTTAGGTTACAATAAAGGGTTAAATATAGGAGGTTTATTAAGACTGATTTGTAGCAACACTAATCTTCCCTCTGAATCGGTAGGTGAATTAGATTTATATAATGATTTTTCATTTTTTGAAATGGAAAAATCTCTAAGTGAAAAAGTATTAAATAGTTTAGAAAACAAACAGTACGATGGTAAAGATTTTGTGGTTCAAATAGCGTCCAAAGAAGGTAAAAAAAGTAATAAAGGAAATTCATCAAGAAATAGAAAGAACCAAAGGAATAAAGAAAGATCTAGGAGAAGACGTTAACTATTCCTCTCACCCAAAAGCAATCGAAATTAATTTAGTATTGGGATCTATTATCTTGAATGAAATTGAAGCATAACTCAAGAAATTGGTTTTAATACATTTGAAATTGTGTATTCAAAAGCTGAAGAAACAAAAGATCTTCATATGCTTCTTGTTTTCTAATCCACTGTTTTTTCATACCACTTAACGTAAAGCCAACATGTTTAAACAGCGATATAGCAGGCTTGTTAGATTGAAATACTTCAGCAAAAAGTTGATTTAAATGTAGTTCTCTTTTTGTTATTTCAATAAGTTTAACGAGGGCTTTTTTTGCTACTCCTTTTCTTCGAAAGTTTTTATCTAAAAAAATTCCTATCCCAGCGCGAGAGTGCACTACATCAAAATCATACAGATCGATAAAACCTATTGATTTTTCATCAAGAGTAATCATATATCGAACTTGTCCATTAATTAAAAGATCCTGACTACTGTTTAAATAATTGATCATTTGATCTTTTGTATAGAAAACGGGCATATCCGTATGATCAATTTTTAAAATATCATTTTCCCAATTCAGTAAATCATTTAAATCTTTAATATGCGGCTGTCTTAATCTTATGATTCCTTTCGATTTTAGCATTATTTATGCATTTAATTACATCTTGTCTTTTGTATCTTGGGATTTTTATTAGGAGATTATTTGAAATATAATCAAAACCAAAATGATAGATGGCAGTGATGTTTTTTTCTGCTTTTAGCAACTCAATTAGTTCATATACAAATTCTGCATTTAACGACTTGTTTTTGACTAATTCAAAACAGGTTTTTAACGGTTTGTAGCAACTGTATTCGATACCCAAATTTTGATATTTTACAAAAACAGATTCTACAAGCCTTTCATCCAAAATCAATGATGTATTAAAAATAATAACCTTTTGTTTTTTTTTAGAAAAAATTTGACAAAGTTGATTAAAAGAGAAGCCCAATTTTAATCCACTTACAGTACAACTATAATACTTATTCCCTATTAACAATCCTACATGGGGAGGATTAAAATCTTCACCGTTGAGAACAATGGCGCAATCCAAATTTAATTTTTCTGGATTAGTAATTAAAAATTCAGGTTTAAGATTTATTGTCATAGTTGAATCTCTCCTCTGTAAATAAACTGAGCTGGACCAATTAAATGTATATCATTAAACTGGTTATCTTCTTTTGAAAAAACTACTTTTAGTAAGCCTCCTTTAGTCCTCACATTTACCGTTTCATTAACCTCATTGGATTGTGCATAACACAGGGCAGCTGCAGTAACACCAGAACCACAAGACAAAGTTTCATCCTCAACTCCCCTCTCATAAGTTCTGATTTTAATTTCGTTATCAACCACCTCAACCATATTGACATTAATACCTTCTTTTTGAAATGGCTTACTATGTCGTATTGCTTTGCAATCGTTAATAAAATCGGTATAATTTATATCCTCTCTAAATTTGACATAATGAGGAGAACCTGTGTTGGCACTAAAGTCACCATTAGAAAGCACTTTTACATTTACAGGCGATTTTATATCAATTTTGACCGTTCCAGGTCCTACTACTTCTCCGTGATGAGGGCCATCATTTGTTAAAAATGTACATTTTCTAGTACAAATCCCGTTATGAAAGCAAAATAAAACGGCACATCTACTACCGTTACCACAGAAACTGGATGATCCATCTGGGTTATAAAATATCATTTCAAAATCATAATCATCGTGGTTCTTAATAAGCATCACTCCGTCCGCTCCTATCCCATATTTCCGGTCACATAAATGAATAATATTTTCTTTAGAAAAAGAAGGAACATTGTGTTCTCCATAAATAATAATAAAATCATTACCCGTACCGTGATATTTATAAAAGTTAAAGATCATTAAATCGCAAAAGTAACTAATATTTTGGTTAACATATATTAACAGCAGATCAACAATTTTAAATACTTAACTTCTTTAGTTTTATTTAAAATTTAAGAAATGAAATCAAAAGTCACATTTTTAATATTAAGCATATATGGTGGTGCTTTAGCATTTTTAATATTCAACTCAATTGGTGAAGATTCAACCGATAGTGACTCTAAAGAAGTGAAATCTAAAATTGTTGAGGTTACTCCATTCTCAATGGTAAACAGCAATTCATCCATTCCTAAGGAATTGGATTTTACATCTGCAGCTGAAAAAACAGTTAATGCCGTGGTTCATATTTCCAGTGAATATCAACAAACATTTCAGTCAGATCCTATGTTAGAATTTTTCTGGGGTCCACAAAGCCCTAGTGGTTCCATTCCTCAAGTTGCAACGGGTTCAGGAGTCATCATTTCGGAGGATGGATACATCATTACCAATAATCATGTCATTGATGATGCAGAAAAGATTATGATTACGTTAAACGAAGGTAGAGAATTGGAAGCAACTCTTGTAGGTGCTGATCCAAATACAGATTTAGCACTCCTAAAAATTGAAGAAACCAATCTTCCATACACCTCATTTGGCAATTCCGATGAAGTTAAGTTAGGGGATTGGGTTCTTGCTGTTGGAAATCCATTTAACTTAACGTCCACCGTTACTGCAGGGATAGTTAGTGCCAAAGCAAGAAATATTAATATATTAAGACGAAACGAAAATATATTTCCACTAGAATCATTTATTCAAACTGATGCTGCTGTCAATCCTGGGAATAGTGGAGGTGCTTTAGTGAACCCGCAAGGGTTATTGGTTGGTATAAACACAGCTATCGCTTCTAAAACTGGATCTTATTCTGGCTATTCTTTTGCTATTCCTTCGAATATAGCCTTAAAAGTGGTAAATGATTTAAAAAAATATGGAATGGTTCAAAGAGCTTTCATTGGAGTTGTTATTCAGGATGTAAGCCAAGACATTATGAATGATTTAAAGCTCCCTGATACCAAAGGAGTAATGGTTAAAGATTTGACAGATGGGGGTGCGGCAGTTGATGCTGGGATTAAAGTAAATGACGTGATCTTAAAAGTAGAGAACATTGAAGTAAATGATGTGCCTGAATTACAAGAACAAATAGGTAAATTTAAACCTGGAGATGAAGTGAGTTTAATTGTAAGAAGAAATAGTGATACCAAATTGATTCGTGTAGTTTTAAGAAATGAAAGTGGAAATACCACTTTAACGGATCGTAAAGAAATAGATAACCAATCTGTGATTTTTGGAGCATCTTTCAGAGATATTTCGGATGAATACAACTCGATCAACGTTAACCATGGAGTTATAGTGGAAAACATTAAAGAGGGGAGGCTCAAAGATGCAGGTCTTAAGAAAGGTTTTATTATAACACACATCGATAAATACCCTATTAAATCTAAAAAACAACTTCTTAATCTTTTGAAAACAAAAAAAGGAGGAATTTTGATTGAAGGAAAGTTCGAAAATGGAGTAAAAGGATATTTCGGATTTGGACTGTAATCTATAAATTGATTTTTAACTAAATTTGGAGAAACTATTATTTTGTATAGGTCTCTTTCCTCGGTTTTACTATTATTTTTTTCATCTTCTTTATTCGCTCAACTTGCTATAAATGAATTCAATTGTAAAAGAGGATTTACTGATGAAAACGGAGATGATGTAGACTGGATAGAAGTGTACAACCCTACATCAGATTCCATTTTTTTAGGGAATTATTACTTGAGTGACAAACCTAATAATTTAGATAAATGGCAATTTCCTAGTTATTATATCCAATCACAACATGTTGCAATTATTTGTGCCTCTGGAAATGAGAACACGAAGTTTCCTCATCATTGGGAATCTCTAGTAAAAGCAGACGACATTTGGAAATATAGATTAGGCAATACCGCACCCCCCAATAATTGGAACAATTTTGCAGGAAATGATCAAAACTGGAATTCTGGACAAGGTTGTATTGGATATGGAGATAACGATGACAATACAATCATAAGCTCTACCCCATCTCTTTACCTGAGAAAAACATTTATTATTTCGGATATTAATGACATCACACAGCTTCTTTTTCATGCAGACTATGACGATGGTTTTATCGCCTACTTAAATGGAACAGAGATCATGCGATCATCTAACTTTAATAATTTTTATCCTGAACATAATGATTACACTAATGTCGATCATGAGGCCGTTTTATACAATGGAGGAATACCCGAAAGTAAATTTTTCAATACAGATAAAGTAGAAGAATTATTAGTAAATGGTTCCAATCTACTAGCCATTCAAATACATAATGCTTCTGCAAATTCATCGGATATGAGCAGTAATTTCTTTTTATCTGCTGGAATAGCTTCTCAAAACTATAACTATCAAACACTCCCAAACTGGATTAGTCCACCTAATGTTTTTCCACATGCTAATTTTAAATTATCTCATGGCGAAACCATAAGTATTAGTGATTTAAATCAAACAGTAATTGATCAAGTACAAATTCCTTTAGATATTACAAATCAAGTATCTAGGGGTAGAATACCCGATGGAAATGGAAATTGGTGTTATTTCCGAAATCCTTCTCCCAATGTATTGAATGATCAAAATACTTGCTTTACAGGTTTTACAGATGAACCTAGTTCAGACATGTCTTCCGGGTGGTACCAAAGTGCAATACAAGTCAATATAACTTCTCCTCCAAATGCGACCACATATTATACTACAAATGGAGATGTTCCAAATTTAAGCGACTTAGAAGTAAATGGACCTATTACTATAAATAGCAGTTCGGTATTAAGTATTCGGTCTTTTAGTAATAACCCTCAAAATTTACCAAGTAATACCATTGATTTTTCTTACTTTATAAATGAAGAAAATCACAATCTACCAGTATTCTCCATCATAACAAACTATGATAACCTATGGAATTGGTACACTGGAATCTATGTGTCTGGACCAAATGCTGGAACAAATTATCCATTTTTTGGTAGTAATTTTTGGCAGCCTTGGTCAAAAAAATCAAGACTTGAATTTTTTGATTCATCAAAAACAAAACAATTTGAAGCTGATTTTGATTTAGAAATCCATGGAGGATGGTCAAGAGCGGAACCTCAAAAATCATTTCGGATTGATACAAAATCCATTTACACAGGAGGGATAGATTACACCCTAATAAAAAACAAACCTGAAATTACTTCATATAATAATTTCAACCTGAGGAATGGAGGGCAACACACATGGTCAGATCGAATACAAGATGCCATAATTAATAGGCTTGCTACAAATACAAACATAGATCGTATGGGATATGAACCTTGCATCGTCTATCTCAATGGTGCGTATTGGGGATTATACGGAATTAGAGAAAAAATTGATGAGCATTATATTGAAAGTAATCACGGTGTTAATAGCTCTCAAGTAGATTTACTAAATAGAGATAGTGCCTTATCGGGGTCAAGTAATCACTTTGCAGAAACATTTTACATGTTAGAACAAATCAACATAACTGACCCAAATTATATGAATGTTTTTAAGTCTAGATTTGACCTTAACAACTACCTTGATTATTTCATTTTTCAAACCTACATTCAAAATATGGATTGGTTAGGAATAGCTTGGGGACTTAATAATGTGAAACTTTGGCGTAATGACATACAGGGAGGTAAATGGAGGTATGTGTTATATGACACCGATGCGGCGTTTGGATACTTTGGCCAAAATGTGAATGATAATTATTTAACCTATGCCAGATATCCTTCTGTTGCTAATGAACACGCATCTATATTTCATCGTTCATTATTGAATTCAGAATTTAAATGCTTGTTCACAAACCGGTATAATGACCTCATTAATACCACATTTCAGCCTAGCCACTTTAATGCAGTATCAGAAAATTTAAAAAATAAAATAGAAAATGCTATTCCAGATCATATCAACAGATGGAGTGGACAAGTTGGCCCATATTCATATACGCAATGGGTAAATTCGATTAACAACATCAATCAATATAATAGTTTGAGAATTCATACTGCTCGTCAACATTTAAATCAATCTCTTTCCCTTCAGGGTGAGAAACAAGTAAATCTAAGTTCTAACCCAGCCGAAGGTGGAATAATTAAAATTAATACCATAACTCCAAATTTACCATGGGAAGGTATTTATCACGGTGGATGTCCCATAACGATTAAAGCTGTCCCTAGTTCGGATTATGTTTTCTCTCATTGGTATTCTAATTCTTCAACCATAAATAATTCAACACAAGATTCCCTTGAAATAAACCTAAATAACGATTCATATTTTGTGGCCATATTTACCACATGTGAAAGCTCAATAGATGTACATATAGATGAAGTAAATAATCAAATTATACCAACCCTTTCAGACGTGCACTCACAAGTAGAGTATCAATGGTTACTTAATGAAAATATTATTTCTGATGATAGTCTTATTGAAAACCCCACAAACGGGGTATATCAGTTAATCATTAAATTTGATTCCTGTACAATACGATCTAATTTGATGATTGTAGACAATGATGAATACAACATTCATATATTTCCAAATCCAGCAACGGACCAATTTAATTTACAATTTGTTATTGATAGAGCACAAAATATCGATATCACATTTTATAACTCTATCGGACAAGAAGTACATAATGAAAAGCACGTGAATTTTTTAGGACAGTTCAATAAAACTTATGATGTTTCGTCAGTTGCCAAAGAGGTGTATATCGTTAGGCTCAAGACAAAGTATAATGTATATACCGAAAAGGTTGTGCTTACAGAATAGGATTCTTTTGTTTTTGGTGTAAATTATATTTTAATGTTAACTTTATGTTAAGTTATCCAGGTTAAAGTAAAATTTTTGAATAAAATATCTAAAATCCTTTCCCGTTTTGATCCAATATCCTTAGATGAACTTGATGATGTAAAATTGCTAAGAAGATATGATCAAAAATTTACAATTACCACCTCTCAATTTGAGGATATATTTCCATTTTTAGCCAATTACTATCATTGCCTAACTATAGAAAATCAACAGATTTTTGAATACTCTACAGACTATTACGACTCTGGAAGTTACACCATGTTTAATGATCATCACAATGGCAAATTAAATCGATATAAAATTCGTTTCAGGGATTATGTTAACACTAAAAACACTTTTCTCGAAGTAAAATTTAAAAGCAACAAAGGAGAGACCATCAAATCAAGAAAAGAAATAGCGTATAGGAGTCGAGAGTTCAATTTGGAAAACAACAAATTTATTGGTGAAAACTCGCCTTACAACCCATCAAATTTGGATAAAAAATTATCTAATACATTTCAACGAATTACGTTGGCTAACGTAGCAAATAATGAAAGAGTAACCATTGATAATGTAATTAACTTTAGCCATAAAAAAGAAAATAAAATACTCCAAAATTTAGTTGTAATTGAAATAAAGAAATCAAAAAACAACATGGATTCTAGTATTAACCAACTTCTTAAAATGAATGGGATTAGACCTACAAGTTTTAGCAAATATGTCATTGGGTCTTTATTAATTAACCCTAATTTGAAATACAATAGATTCAAAAAGAAATTATCTTACCTAAACACTATTCACGATGGAACTATTTGGCATTGATTTATATGACTCTAAAGATTTAGTAAAGCTACTTTTTAAATTTAGTATAGACCTACTATTCTTATTTATTATCGTAAGAGTAATTTACTATAGAATAAAGGAGGAAAAAGACTATGTTTTCACCTTTTTCATGTTTAATATTCTGACCTTTTTTATCTGTTTTTTACTTAGAAAAGTGCCCATGGAAATGGGATTTGCTTTAGGTCTTTTTGCTGTTTTTGGCATTTTAAGATACCGTACAGAGGCTATCCCCATTAGACAAATGACTTATCTGTTTATTGTCATTGGTCTATCGATGATTAATTCATTGGCGAATAAGTCCATAAGTTGGTTAGAAATATTATTGGCTAATGCTATAATTACGACTATTACCTTTCTAATAGATCGAGTGTGGTTTAGTAGTATTGAACAAACTAAATCCATTCTATATGAAAAGATTGACTTAATTAAGCCAGAAAATGAGCAGGAGCTTATTGAAGACCTAAAAAAAAGAACTGGTCTTCCAATAGTCGCGGTTAAAGTTGATAAAGTGGACTTCTTAAGAGATACCGCACAAATTACAATTTATTACCATTAAAGTTTGATGCGAAAGCTACTTCTATATCTTTTTTTGTGCTCAGTTAACCTGCAATTGATTAGCCAAAATGAAGAGTCTATGCCAGATGTGTCTACCGAAAATTGGTTAGCTGGAAGCTTTAGTTATTCCATTAACAATAAATGGAAGCTTTGTTTTCAAGAACAAGTAAGGTTTAAATACACCACAACCCCTTTAGATAGAATTTTAACCCAATTTGAATTAGAAAACAGTTCTAAAAATAAAAAAGAAAATTTTCAGTTCGATTGGGGACTTGCTTTCAGACATTATTACAAAAGCAATCAGGACGAACCCTCATTAACTTTCAATCAACTTACAAGATTTCACTACTTTACATCATATAATTGGAAATTCAACAGATTTGAATATGAACAAAGAATTCAATTTCAAAAAAGAAGAGAAAGATTTCCTGACACAAACAAACATGTTGGAGAGGTTAGAAAATATTGGAGGTTAAAATCAAGTTTCGCCTACAATATCAAAAATTGGAAGTTAGATCCTAAATTAGGAGTAGAGTTTTTCTTAAGATCATTTGACCATCCAAGTGGGCAACACAATAAGTATAGAATCTCCCTAGGAACAAAGAAAAAGTTAAGTAAAAATCACTACTTAGTTTTTAAATATATGTTTGAAAAAGAATACAAATCTTGGAATCCAAATATAGTACACATGCTCTCCATAAAGTACAATTTTAAAAAAGTAAATTACACTAAAAAATTTATAGAAGAATTAGATCATTGATTATGGAGAGTCCATATAAAAATATGTATAAAACTTGGCTATTTAAATGGATAGTCTACAATCAAAACTTGTCCTATTCTAAGAAAGAATTTATTGAACATAAATTATGGAAACAGCACCTCATTTTTTTCTTTTCTATTTCAGTAACCGTTCTACTAATTTCAATAGTATTTAAGGCTTTACTTTTTTAAATTGATGTTAGGAACATTTCTTTTAATCATCTAAATAACAAATCACTGTAATAAGCTGCTAAAATCAGGGAAACATACCGTAGTCAGTACAGCTTTCGATATTCATTTCGTTAATTTTGGATTCGAAGTCTTCATCCAAAAGACTACCTTTTTTATTGTGACAAAATGGACATTTCAAAAAGTCTCCATTGGTGTCAACATATACCATTCTATTTCCGGAAGCCATGCAACCAACTCGACGCTGGTAAAATCCATGATAGACAATGACAGGAAAATCTAAATACTCAGCTTGTTGATTATAAGACAAAAACACCTCCTCAAGTACCTTTATTTGATCAGTTTTTAATGTAACATCTTTCATAGCATAATGACCAATAGGTTTAGGCTCTAAAAACTGTACAAATCCAACGCCCAAGTCTTTAGAAAAACGCATAAACTCGTCAAGATATTCCCTTGTGGCGTTAGCCCGTGTAATACAAGTTGATATTACGGTGACTAAATCGTTTTCAATTCCAAGTTTAACGGCAGTTAAAGCATCTCTGAAGGAGCCTTCTGTCATTCTAAATACGTCATGTTGATATGGGTCGTAATGATCAATACTTACGACTACACCAGTAAGACCAGCAACTCTTAAAGCTTGAGCATTTTTGGATGTGAAATTAAATCCTGAAGTTAGAATCCAAAATGCTGAGTTATCTTTGTATTTTTTAACTGCACGAATAATTTCATTAACTCTTAGCATTGGCTCTCCACCTGTAAAAGCAATATTTGTTGATCCAATGGACTGAATGTTTTCAATCATAGTATCAATATTTTCTGTACTTAATTTTTCTTTTTTATTCAGATTTTCCCACTCAAAGCAGTGTTCGCACTTTAGTGGGCATTTCTTGGTAATTGCTAAATAAGTTAACGTTAAACGATGAACTGAATAATTATGTGGCTCAAGATGATGTAATTCACTTTTTAAAAACGTATCAAAGAAAGGAGACTCCCATGCTGGAATATTAATTCGCCAAAAATGCTTATTGGCAACGGAAACAACCTTTTTTATATTATTCCCTGCTAATAACAAGTTACGACGTTTCCTAAGTAAATTTAAAATTCGCATAACTCTTAAAGGAGTTTTATATAATTCAAAAATGATAATAGTGTTTTTCAAAAGCCGTTTTCGATGAAATTTACGTTTGTAGGAACCAAAAATGATTTTTTGTTTTTTTGAAGCTCGAATTTTCGAATAATCAACATCAATTGGATTAATAGAAGCTTTAAAGGCCAGTTTTGAATTGTGAATTTCTTGCGGTTTAGACATTATTTAAATCTATTTTTAATAACCTGCTATTTGTGAAAACCGTGATTTTGCAAAACGAGCAAATGTACCAGTCTGTCTGAATTTTTTTAGTTCTGAGATATTTGGTTTCCCAGTGTAATCTCTAATATATTCATAATATCCGCGAGTATGTAAAAACAAAGTTGATGTTTTTTGATTTTCATTGGTCTTGCTACCATCAAATGTCAAGATGGCTTCTGCCCCAATATAAGGTTGCTCTAAATAAATGCCATCTTGATGAGCAATAGAAGAAATAACATCAGTATTATTTTCATCTACTGCTTCCAACAAAGGAAGTCGAGCGATTTGTAATGAATCATTTGTGGAAAAGTCCATTGCGGCAAAATCTACTTCCCAAAAATGATAGCCAGACTCTAAACGAACAATTAATTCATCTCCCGCTTGACAGTCTGATTCTATAGGTACGATAATACTACGTGATTCAAGTGGCCCAATGGTATTTACATGGTCCACTGTTTTCCAACCTTTATCTGTCTTTAATTTAACAGCAAGCATAATCCCCTCGTCTTTTGACCATTGTTTTTTTTGTTCTGCAGGTACGTGTTTTTGCTTTGAAGAGATTTTATCGTATTGATCCCCCATTAAAGCGCCAAAACGTTCGAAAGTATGATCTAGCCAAACGGAGTTTTTTAGATTAAGAATTAGTTTCAATTGATTTGTTTGATTGGTAGAAATAAAACTTAAATCAATACTACTAAAGTCTTTATTTTCCTTCATTTCATCAAAAAACTGATAAGAAATACCATCTTGTATTTTAATTTCAGAAATATAGTCGTTTCCTAAATCAGTTTTGGCGCTTATAGGAGATACAATATGGTTTAACGAATAAGGTGTTACATAACTATCCATAACTACCTACATGTCTTTGGCGTGCTCTACCATCAATAGTTCTGCTACATCTGTATATTGTTTTTCTTTAAGCTCGTTAGTTATTTTCAGTTTGAATGTTTTGTTAGTAGGACTGAAATCTAGAAGAGGCATGTAATCATCACGTTCTAAGTTTGGAGAAATAGCACCACCATATATTTCTCCTCTAAATACATAATCATTAGCACCCATAGTATAAATAAAAGGACAGGACGATTTAGTTAATAAAAAAATGATAAATGCAACACCTGCAAAAACTATAGCTCCACCGGTGTATTGGAGAATTAACAGCCCTGTTTGTTTATCGTACACCTCTACTTTAGAAATATTTTTGAGTAAGATTTTAATATGATCTGTCGAAGTTTCTTGAACTGCATTGACATGTAAATGCAATTCATCGTGACGGGGATTCAACTTAGGTTTATATCTATTTTTTGAAGGGGAAACATTTTTCAACAATTGATGATCTAAAGTAACATACTCTTTAAGACCTATAATTTCATTTTTTTCTGTATTAAAAACAATGTGATTTAGATGATACGGCACTTCACCATTTTTATGTACTATAACATAATCTTCTTTGGCTATTTTAAGCTGTTCCGGAGTGATACCACCAATTCCACCGGTAGTAGTAGAAACTTTAAAGAATGTACACCCTATTGACATATTTAAAATTAGAAGGATGAAACTGAATGCAATGATTTGTTGTTGATTTCTAAACTTATATAATAATTTTTCCATAAATAAACTAAATAGAAACTCAATATAGCGAAAATAGGATTCTGTACTTCAATTACTA
>JAYYEV010000092.1:0-5853 GCA_036159515.1 Bacteroidota bacterium
AGAGTGAGGGATTCGAACCCCCGGTACCTTTCGGCACAATGGTTTTCAAGACCACCGCATTCGACCACTCTGCCAACTCTCCGTGAGTGCGCAAAAATAGAAAAAACATTTATTATTGATAATAATTATAAAAATAATTCTCCTATTCTATTAGAATAGTAAATTTAGGTATGTCTTGGGAAATTTGGATTAACAGCTACAGGCAATATTTAAGCATAGAGAAATCTCTTTCAACTAACTCTGTAGATGCTTATACTAGAGATATTAAAAAACTTGGTTTATATTTTTCTGATGAAAACAATAAAAAGTCACCAAAAGATATTCAACATGAAGATTTTATGGGATTTTTAAGTGATTTACATCAACACCAAATTTCATCAAGATCTCAATCTAGAATCATTTCAAGTATAAAATCATTTTATAAATTTCTGTTGTTAGAAAAAGAAATTAAAATCAATCCTAGTGAATTGATTGAATCTCCAAAAATTGGAAAAAAATTACCCGAATTTCTTACCGTGAATGAAATAGATGATTTAATAAAGTCAATTGACAGAAGTAAGAAAGAGGGGGAAAGAAATTTAGCCATGCTGGAAGTATTATATGGCTGTGGATTAAGAGTATCAGAACTTATAGAATTAAAAATTTCTGAAATATATTGGAAAGAAGGTTTTGTAAGGATTATTGGAAAAGGCAATAAAGAAAGATTAGTTCCTTTGGGGAAAATAGCTTCGAAACACTTGAAAATTTATATTGAAGAAATCAGAGTTCATCAAAATAATATCAAAGATCAGTTTATTGATCATGTATTCATCAATAAAAATGGATCTAAGTTGTCCAGGGTTATGGTTTTTAAAATCATTAAAAATCTTGCTTCACAGTCAGGAATTAAAAAAAACATTTCTCCCCATACGCTTAGACATTCATTTGCCACACATTTAGTGGAAGGTGGTGCCGATTTGAGAGCCGTTCAAGAAATGCTAGGGCATCAATCCATTACCACTACTGAAATTTATACACATTTAGATAGAAATTACCTAAAACAAACCATTTTGGATCATCATCCAATGGAAAGAAATAAAGCTTAAAATGGATTTGTTGCCCACACGTTGAGCTCAGGAATAAATCCTCTATCATCCATTTCAATAGCCGATACTATAGCATGTGCTATTTCGTTTGAGGATAGCTTTTTGGGATCATCTTCTCGTTCAATTCTTTGTTTGTTATTAAAGGCAGTTGGAACTTCACTTGGATTAATAAGCATAACTCGTATATTATCGCCTCTCAGTTCACTTCTCCAACAAGAAGTTAATCCTCTTACGGCAAATTTAGAGGCACAATACACAGAACCGGATGCAAATCCATTAGTTGATGCCGTTGATCCGATGTTCACAATGGTTCCGAATTGTTGTGTTTTAAAAAACTTGACTACCTCTTGGGTCATCATAGTTAGTCCATATACGTTGGTTGAAAATATCTCTTCAAAATCAGCAATCTTCACTGACTCCAATTTAGAAAATGAACCTATTCCTGCATTATTGACTAACACATCAATTCCTCCCATAGAGTGAAAAGCGTCAAGTACTTTTACAGCTATATTACTGTATTTGGTTACGTCTAAATGGATTGGAACAGCATTTATTTCTGCTGCTACACGATCTAATTTATTTTTGTCTCTACCAGTTATGCAAACTACTGCCCCAGCTTGAATTAGTTTTTCGGCAGTAGCTTTTCCAATACCTGAGCTTCCTCCAGTAATTAGCACTTTTAATCCTTTCAATTTAGCCATCAGAACAATCTTAGTTTTTATTTATTAAACTAATGTTAATATAATGTTTTTAATCTAAAAAAACAATGTGAATTTATGCAAAGCAAGCAAGAACATGTAAACTGAAACATAAATTAAAATGAAATTGGGTAATATCGGAATTTTTTTTCAGCATAAAAGATACAGAACCTGTCATGTATTAAAATACTCTTGGTATGATATGCTATACTATATAAGTGAAATGATTTTATCTGAATCCGGCTTCGTCATGCTTCTGTATCTTTTGATGAGTTTTCCAGATTCATCTATCAAATATTTCTCAAAATTCCACATGATGTCTCCTTTGAAAGATTGATTATCTTGTGCATTTAACCAATCAAATAGTGGACTGATATTCTTTCCTTTTACACTCACTTTTTCTGATAATAGAAAAGATACACCATAATTTTTTTGACAAAAGGATTTAATTTGATCATTAGAACCTGGCTCTTGACCTCCAAAGTTGTTTGCTGGAAAACCGATGATTACTAACTCTTCTCCATGCTTCTCGTGCACTTCTTGCAACTCCATATACTGTGGGGTAAACCCACATTGGCTAGCCGTATTTACAAATAACATTTTCTTTCCTTTAAAATCAGATAAATTTTTAGATTCACCATCTATGGTAGTTATGGTAAACTCGTGAACAGATTGTTGTGACATCATAATTAAGGTATTAAATAACAGGGTAATAATAAGTGAAAATTTCATTTTGTTTAATTATTAATTAAATAAGTTAAACAAATATAGGTATATTTATGACAAAAAAAAATATCATATCAATTCAATATTTCATATAACTTTACTAAATCATTGGTTAATAAATGAATCATAGAACTGCATCATTTTACACGCTTGGTTGTAAGCTAAATTTCTCCGAAACAAGCACAATTGCAAGAGATTTAGAGAATGAAGGATTTGCAAGAGTTGAATTTGAATCTGGTGCAGACATCTATGTTATCAATACATGCTCTGTTACTGATCAAGCTGATAAAAAATGTAGAAACATAGTTCGAAGAGCACTAAAATACAATCCAAGTGCATTTATTGTTGTTATTGGGTGCTATGCTCAATTAAAACCTAAAGAAATCTCAACTATTCAAGGAGTAGATCTTGTACTTGGTGCACAAGAAAAGTTTAACTTAAAAAGTTTTCTACACGATATAGAAAAAAGGAAAGAAACACGAATCGAAAACAACCATATTAAACATGTCAATGAATTCTACCCTGGATACAGTAAAGGAGATAGAGTTAGGTCTTTTTTTAAAGTACAAGATGGATGTAACTATTTCTGTTCTTTTTGCACCATTCCGTTGGCAAGAGGTAAAAGTAGAAGTGCCAATGTGAAAGAAACCATGGTTAAAGCAAGAGAAATTGCAAATTCAGAAGTAAAAGAAGTCGTTTTAACAGGTGTAAACATTGGTGACTTTGGCAACGGAACAAAGGAAAAATTAATTGACTTACTTATTGAACTTGATAAATTAGAACAAATTAATCGTTTTCGAATATCTTCTATTGAACCTGATTTACTGTCTAATGAAATTATCGAATTTGTATGCAATTCAAAACGCTTTGTTCCCCACTTTCATATTCCTCTTCAATCGGGTTCAGATAAACTGCTTAAAAGTATGAGAAGAAGATATGATACTGAACTTTACAAGAGTAGAATTGAAAAAATTAAGACCCTTATGCCAAAGGCCTGCATTGGGGTTGATGTCATTGTAGGTTACCCCGGAGAATCAGTAGAAGAATTTAATAAAACCGTACATTTTTTAAAATCTTTACCTATCTCCTACTTACATGTTTTTACCTATTCTGAACGTGCAAACACTACTGCTCCTCGCATGGGCGAATCGGTACCTATGGAGGAAAGAAGAAAAAGAAGTAAACAACTTCGTATACTAAGTCTCAAATTAAAACAACAGTTTTATCAAAATAATTTAGGGGAAACTGAAAAAGTCTTATTAGAAAATCAAGAAGATGGTTACTATTATGGTTTTACCGAAAATTATGTCAAGGTGAAATTACCAGTACAAAAAGAGAAAAAAAACGAGATTGTAAATGTAAAATTAAACAAAATTAACAGTGATTTAGAAGTAGAGGCGTTAATTGTTTAATTACTTTAAATAAAATATTTTAAAATGCTGATTATCAATTATTTAAAATTCATATTTTTAATTATTATATTTTCTATTTCTTGCTTTTCATTTGGGCAAAACATGAATATTTACGGAACTGTAAATGACACGTTGAACAAAAGGCCAAAAGAGAATGCAGTAGTCATGCTTGTTCGTTTATCAGATTCTGTACTTATCGATTTTCAAAGAACCAATGAGAATGGTGAATTTTACATCAGCACTCCTATGGACACCGTTGAAATCATCATATCTCATCATCAAAATGATGACAAAATCATCTTTTTCTTCCCTTCCATAGATAGACTCAATCTTGACTTGTCAAACACCATTCTACCGGAGAAAAGCGAAATGATGGAAGAAGTAACCATTTATGCCTACAAAGATCCTGTTTTTTTTAGAGGAGATACGCTAGTTTTTTTAGCAGATTCTTTTCAAACCAAGAAAAATGCAGTTGTTGAAGACTTGCTCAAAAAACTTCCAGGAGTAGAAGTAGATAAAAGCGGAAATATCACATCTCAAGGAAGAGAAGTAAACAAAGTGCTTGTAGATGGTGACGAGTTCTTTGGAAGTGATCCAACTATAGCCACGAAAAACTTAGGCGCCAAAAGCATTGAAAGTGTGGAGATTTACGAAGAAGAAAACACAGATGGTGATGAAACTTCTGAAGAAACCATCCAAGTAATGGATTTACGTTTAAAAGAAGATGCAAAGAAAGGGTACTTTGGGCGTATATCACTTGCTACTGATTTCGGCACTACCCCTAACGTAGATTATCTATCTAATTTCCTAGAAAGTGAAGTTCTATTTAACCGATTTAATAAAGATTTTAAACTATCCGTTTTTAACTTAGCTTCTAACACTCCAAGGGCCAACTTTGGTTACGGGGATATCAAACAATATGGACTAAGCACAAGTAACGGTAATTTTTTCAGTGATGATGATCGTGGAGGTTGGTGGGGAGCTTCCAATCAATTTAACAATAATGGTATTCCCCAAACAATTAAGAGTGGGGTGTTCTTCTCAAACAAGTTGAATGACAAAGTAAAAGTTGGATTTAATTATTCTAGAAACCAAACCGATTTATTATCTGAATCCAATAGAAATACACAATACATTTTAAGGGACACTACCTATACGGTGGGGGAACAAAATCAAAGCAGGCAAGAAAACCAAGACCATTTGATTAATGGGCGATTAGAAATAAAATTAGATAGCTTAACTGAAATTGAAATCCTACCCACCTATTCATTATCATTGGATTCGACATCTAATTTTTTACAAAATCATTTTTTAACTAGATCGGGTGATACGAATTCCATCTCTAATGTATCTCAGGATTACAAATCTCGTTCTTCCACATTTGCAACCGAATTTAGACTTAAAAGAGAATTCAAGAAAAAGGACAGGTTACTTAAATACGCATTTCAATATCGTCAAACTGAAAATGATCAAGATCAGTTCAATTATACAAGAAATGAATATTCTGATCCTTTGTACCAAAATGACACCCTAGATCAGTTGCAAGATTTCTTTTCAAACTCTGACAGATACCGGTCTCAATTGTTATTCAGAGAACCTATCACAAAAAAATGGGGAATTGATATAGAACACCTTTTTCAAATTAACAACTCGGAACAACGTCTAGAAACGTTCGACTTTAATACCTTTTCCTCTGATTACTCTAATTTAGATAGTCTGTTCTCAAATAATTTTCAAAACACGAAGCAAACAAATCGTACAGGTTTATTTTACCGTTATCGATATAAGAATAACTCACTAAAACTGGGTGCATATGCTAGAAATGTACTAATCATAAACCAAGGCTTAGATGGAACACCATTAACTGATGACTTAAATTTCTGGGATGTACTACCTCAAATTTCTTACCGACATAAATTCAGCAATTCACAA
>JAYYEV010000093.1:0-3416 GCA_036159515.1 Bacteroidota bacterium
CTATTTTAGATATTAAGATAAAATCTAAAGATAATTTTGTAGAATCCCTCAGAGCAATAAGAACTTCTATGAATTTTTTGATGAATAATAATTCTCTTGAATCAAATGAATTTAAAAGTTTTTTGATTACTTCTATTCATCCTGGAGAAGGAAAAACCTTTACTACTTTAAATTTAGCTCGAATTTTTGCCAGTTCTGGAAAAAGAGTATTGGTAGTTGATTTTGACATGCATAAACCTAAAGTGCACAAAGAATTAGAGCTAGACAATCAAATTGGTAACTCTACAAATTTATCTGCCAAAACAAACTTTGACAAATCTAAAATTGAATTAGAAAAAGATTTATTTGTTATTACTAGTGGACCAGTTCCACCAAACCCTTCTGAATTAGTTCTTTCCAATCAAGTAAAAAAATTATTTTCTTATGCACAAAAAAATTATGACTACTTTTTTATTGACACCCCACCTATTGGATACATTACAGATGCGCTTGTATTATCATCTTTAGTAGACCATTCTATATTCGTTATGAATACTAAATTTGCCAATAAGAAAGGTATAACGTTTTTGGAGGATATAATTGAAAGATCAAATATAAATAGTAATGCTATAATTTTGAATGGTGTGAAAAAAAATAGATTTAAGTATTATTACGGGAAATACGGATATAGATACGGATACGGATACGGATACGGATACGGAAAGGATTACAGTTATGCACAGTAATATTGAAAAATATATTGTTAAAAGATTAATTGGAGTTTTTTTTTACTGCATTATTTTTGTAACCGCCATTTCTCAAAATGATGGCCCTGCTGGAATCTCAAATAGTTCTACACTAGAAGTATGGCTTGATGCTACTTCGATTACATTAAACAATTCGGATCCTTTATCTCAATGGAATGACCTTTCAGGAAATAATAATCATTTTATTCAACCTGACGCTTCATTTCAGCCTGAATATAGAGTTAATTCAACTATAAATAGTTCACCTGGAGTACGATTTGTCAGTGATTTTTTGTATTCTTCCTCAATATCTGATCTAGAAACTAATAATTTATCTTGGATAATAGTTTATCAAACTTCAAATCAATATTTACAAATTTTGTTGAGATCAAGTTATGATTTAGGGGCTCTTAACTCAGCTGGATCTAACACATTTTGGGGTTCATACACCAATACACCTTCAATAAATTTAACATCTTCAATTCGTAACTCAGATAATACGCTACAGACCCTAAATACTAATGTAGGTACAAGTACTAATATTACTACCAGTATTTCTGAAAACAGTACAAGTTTTAGAGCATATAATAATGGGAGCTTAATATCAAGTATAACAGGTAACAATGCAACCCCTACCAACCATAATTGGGTTACTCTCGGAGCAAATTCAAATAGCCTTAGTCCTGTTTACAGTCCCTACATAGGATATGTTTCTGAAGTTCAAATTTACAGTGAGGCCCTAAATGAAGCAAAGCGAATTATTCTTGATAATTACCTTAGTGCAAAATATAATGTTTCCATTGGGCTTGCAGATAAGTTTTCTTACGATCTAACACATGGAAATGAATTGGCTGGAATAGGGAGAGAAGATGCAAGCAATGAACATTTAGATGCAAAGGGTGAAAGTATATTTAGAATAATAGCAACAAGTTTAGACAATGGAGATTACTTATTGTGGGGCCATAATGGTGCTGACCTTACTCCCACATCTACAGGTGTACCTACTTCATTTAATGCACTTGGAAGAATTCTACAAAGAGTTTGGAGATTTGAAGAAACTGGCGAGACAGGAGATCTCACTTTTCAAATTGATGTAACTGATTATGGATTTGGGTCTTTAGACTATTACAAGTTATTAATTGATAGTGATGGAGATTTTACTAGTGGAGCAACCGTATTAGATGGTATCAATACTTCAGGTAATGAAATTGAATTTACTGTTCCTTCATCTAGCCTCAGTAACGGAAACTTTATAACAATTGGACATATGACAACTGAAATTATTTCAGTTAGCCCAACTGCTTGGGATAATAATTCTACTTGGAATTGTTCATGTGTGCCTACTTCAGCAAATGATGTGACAGTTGATCATGCAGTTACTTTATCAACTCCTTCTGTTGCTAATTCATTAACAATTTCAAGTACAGGTTCACTTGCTCTTTCTAATATGCTTGATGTTGAATCTGACATTACTAATCGAGGAGCAATCACGTCTTCAGGTTCAAGAATTTTTGTAGGTGGGAGTTGGGATAACTCAAGTGGTGGTTCTTACACTTACTCTGTTGGTGACTCAGTTACATTTGATGGTGCTACCCCTTCCTCAATTACAGGTGACACGGATTGGAATATTTTAACGTTGGATAATCCATCAGGAATTAGCGTGTCTTCTGGTAATCAAAATATTTTTCAAAGATTAAATATTAAATCTGGGACATTAACAACAAACAGCAATGTTAAACTAGTTTCAAATGCGTCAGGTACAGCCATGTTAGATAATATTGAAAGTGGGGCAATATCGGGTTCGTTGACTGTGCAAAGATATCTAAGTTTAGGACCTCAAGGGTGGAGAGATATTACTTCACCAGTTCAAGGTTCATCAATTTTAGATTGGCAAAATAGTGGTGTCATATTCTCAGGATTTTCAGGATCTTCATTTCCATTTTTTGGGTGGACTAACGCTTACACTTACGACGAGACCCAGGTAGGGTCGCTAGATGTTGGCTGGACAGCAGTAAATGTTATTGGAAATTCTACGGGTCCAACTAGTGCTCATCGTGTTTTTATGGATAGCTCTGTAAATTACACACTTGAAGTTTCGGGCGTTCCTTACACTGGGAATACTGTGTTAAATCTAGATTTAACAGGTGTTTCGAACAATGATAATGGATGGAATTTTATAGGAAATCCGTATCCATGTACTGTAAGATGGAACGAAATTTCAAAAACAAATGTAGATAACACTTATTATGTATGGAATGCAACATTAAATAATTACGGAACATTTGATGGTCTTAATGGAACTAATGGTGTAGATAACAATATTGCGAGCTCACAAGGTTTTTGGGTTCATGCAACATCTTCAGGTGCTTCATTAACATTCAACGAAGATGATAAATCATCAACTGATAAAGCTTTTATCAAAAGTGGGTCAATAAACTCTAAAATGACAATTAGCATAACAAACAGTATCAATTCATTTGAGGATGAGATTATCCTTGCATTTGATAGTAATTCAAGTATTCAATATGATGTTGGGTTAGATGTAATAAAAAAATTTACTGAAAATTTGGATTACGCTCCATCTTTATATTTTCCATCTGATGATAGTGTAAGTTTATGTATATCATACCTTAATGAAGATTTTAATAATGAAATACCCATTAGTGTAATTCCCGGGATTTTAGCTCAAGG
>JAYYEV010000094.1:0-6741 GCA_036159515.1 Bacteroidota bacterium
TTTGATTCGCCAATACAACAGGGGGAAGTTGGAGAATTTGCTATAGCTATAGAAAATGTTTCTCCATTTGATATGGATAGCTTGTTAACACGATACTCCACATATAACGAAAATTATACTTACACTAACATAGACTACCCAAGGTCTGATTCTCTAAAAAAACATCATGTACTATTGGACACCATTTCATTTAGTACTACCAACAGAAATAATCAAAACTATTTTTTGACTAATTCTAATCCTAGGGTAAATGGATCTATTCAAGATCAATTGGAACAATATTATTTTAACAATATTGCTATAAATCCATTTAATATAGAATCGGATAAAACCAATCCTTTATTGGACGTAACTTTCGACGGTATCCACATTATGAATCAAGATATCATTAACAGTGAGCCTGAAATTCTCATTACACTTAAAGACGAAAATACCATACTGATGTTAAATGAGGATAGTGACACTAATAATATACAAGTTTATTTGATGGAGCCTTACCAAAATACGTGGACAAGAATTCCATACCAGCATCATCAACAAGTCATCTTAAACTATGAGTTAGCTGATGATCAAAATCCATTTAAAATAGTTTATAACCCCATTTTTAGCACGGACGGAATTTATAGGTTAAAAGTGCAAGGTAGAGATAAAAGCGGTAACATAAGCGGAGATAGCGATTATGAAATAAGCTTTGAGGTAATTACTAGATCTACAATTACTAATGTATTTAACTATCCTAACCCTTTTTCGACTAAAACCTATTTTGTTTACACGCTAACTGGAAGTCTGATGCCCGATGAATTGAATTTAACCATTCTTACCGTAACGGGAAAAGTAATAAAACAAATTGATTTATTAGAAAATGAATCTATACGAATTGGTCGTAATAAAACACAATATTACTGGGACGGTAGAGATGAATATGGAGATTTACTTGCCAATGGGGTTTATTTATATAAAGTAGATGCCAAAATAAATGGCATTCCCATTGAACAAAGAAAAACAAGTGCAGATAAAAGTTTCAAAAAGAATTTTGGAAAAATGTATTTGCTGAGGTAACAAAACGTTAATGGATTTTTTGAAACGATATCCTGAAATTTTAATCAGTTTGATTTGTATTATCTGCTATCTTCCATTTGCTAATATTGGTTTTTTATCTGATGATTTTACTTTTCTCCATCATTATCAGAGTAAAGGTTGGGATATGATTTCATTAAATTTTTATGATGCTTTTTTTATTCCTATTACTCATCTTATCCAAATTATACTTTTAGATCTTTTCAATCAAAATGTATTTTTAATTCACATTACTCAAATCATTCTTCATCTTTACATCGCTATTCTCATTTACCGAATGGCACTTGAAAATTTAAACTTTAAAGCTTATAGCGCTATTCTTTCTAGTATTTTTTTTGTCCTTATCCCCTATCAATCAGAAGCAGTCTTCTGGTTTTCTGCAATTGGATACCAGTGCTGTCTTATTTTTACACTTCTAGCCATAAGATCATATTTTAAAAATCAAATACTGAGTTATTGTTTATTCTTCATTTTATCTATTCACAGCAAAGAAATTGGATATACTATTCCTCTGTTTATTTATGGCTTATCGTATTTTACAAAGGAGAAGAAAAACAATCTTTACCTATTTTACTCTTTCTTAATTGTAACTCTGTCAATATTATTAAGGTATCTCGTTTTAGGTGAAATAGTAGGAGGTTACGGAGAAATTATACACTTAAACTTTCAATTAATCTCATTGCTAAAAGTATTAAGTGGTTATTTTATCAAGTTTTTTTCATTTTCAAGATATGCAACTTCATCAAAGTTTATTATTCTACAATGCGTAATAATAATTTCAATTTTGACTCCAATTTTATTACACCGTATTAAAAATCAAGAATTTAAAAAGGTGGGGTTGTGGTTATTTATTTTTTGTGTGTGCATTTTACCTGTAATCAATTTAGAAATAACCTCAATTAAAATGATTCAATCTGACCGATATGGGTATTTTGCTTCTGTTCCCATCGTGCTGTTGTATGGAAGTGCTATTTCATTTTTGAAAAACAAAATGAAGGTGGTATTCACGGCAGTATCTATATCAATATTCTTTTTTATGACCATGTTAAATAATCAGACATGGGTAGGAGCATCAATTTTAGCCGAAAATTATTTGTCAGAATTATCAAAAGTATTGAGCAATGAAAAAAAAGTATTTCTAGTTAACGTTCCCGATAATTTTAAAGGAGTTTATGTGCTGAGAAATGGGGTAAAAGATTATTTGTCAATGAAAAACATTGAAACAGAAATCTACATTTGGAAATTTCAAACTTTTAAAAAGTTAGATGGGGGCATTCAATTTCAAGATAAAAATTTTCAAGAACAATATGCTGAAACTTACTTTGAAAAGTCTGCTTCAAATTTTTCTAACTTCATTTCAAGTAGTGATTTGGTACTCTACTACAACAATTTTACATTTAATGAAATAGATAAATTCACTTTTACAATAAACTAAAATTTAAATTTTGCTCGTAGATACACACACCCATATTTATTTAAAGGAATTTGACAATGACAGAAGCAATGTAATTGAAAAGTGTTTATCAAATGGCATAAGCAAATTGCTACTCCCTAATATTGATACTTCAACCATAGATTCCCTACATATTACGTGTGAAAAATATTCTTGCTGCAAACCTATGATGGGTTTACATCCATGCTCTGTAAAAGAAGATTTTGAAAATGAATTGAATTCAATTAAAACCTATTTATATAATGGAAACTACATTGCAGTTGGTGAAATAGGTATTGATCTTTACTGGGAAAAATCCACATTAGCCATACAAAAGAAAGCTTTTGAAGAACAAATTAACTGGGCTAAAGAACTCCATCTTCCTATTGTAATTCATGCGCGTGAATCGTATGAAGAGATTTTTGAAGTGCTGGACAAAACACATGATTCATCTTTATCCGGTGTTTTTCACTGTTTTACAGGGAATTTAAAGCAGGCTGAAAAAATCATCGAATATGGAAATTTCAAAATGGGAATAGGTGGTGTAGTTACTTTTAAAAATGGCGGTCTTGATAAAACGCTCAAACACATTGAGTTGAAACATCTCGTTCTGGAAACAGATTCTCCTTATTTATCCCCATCCCCTTACAGAGGTAAAAGAAATGAAAGCACATACCTAAAATTAATCGCAGAAAAATTGGCAATAATTTATAATTGTACTTTTGAAGAAATTGCTGAAATAACAACAAAAAATGCAAAACTACTTTTTAAGTTGGATTAGTGTAATTCTCTGTTTGCTATTACATCAAATAAATTATGGCAATAACAGCCCTTTTTCATTTGATCTAGAAAAAGTAGAAATAAGCATCATCACTTGTGATCCTGGAAGTGAAGTTTACAGTTTATTTGGGCATGGCGCTCTAAGAATAAATCATATTGAATCTGATGAAGATATTGTAGTGAACTGGGGAATTTTTGAATATTATGAAGATCAATTCAAATTTGGATACGATTTCGCTAAAGGTAGATTAAACTACTATATGGGGATTCAAAATACAATGAATTTTCTAAGGGAATACAGCTACTATAATAGGGGGGTTAGAGAGCAAATATTAAACTTAACCACCAGTGAAAAAAAAGAAATCATTGAATTCGTCTCACTTAATAATTTACCTGAAAATAGAAATTACAAATATGAATTTTTTTATGACAATTGCTCCACCAGAATTAGAGACCTATTAAGTTCCATTTTTAGGTCTAATATTTCTTGGGGTAATCATCCTTCCGAAAATAAATTTACTTTTCGAGAAATAATACATCAAAACCTAGCACCTCAGCCTTGGTTAATGCTAGGTATTGATCTTGTATTGGGGCAACGAATAGATCAACTGGTAAATAATAAAAATTTGATGTTTCTCCCCGCATATCTAGAAGCTATTTTAGATTCTACTAAAATCACTACAGTTGCTCAATCTAAAACATTGATTTCAAGAAAGAATGTGTTAATCCCAACTGCGGAAAATAACCGTCCTGCTATTACAAGTATAACAATATATGGCTGGATCGTCCTGATGATTACGTTACTCCTTCTTTTTTTGAAAAATGACCGCATATTCAACGTCTGGTCTTGTGTACTATTGACACTTCTGAGTTTACTTGGAGTTGTACTTTACTTTATGTGGTTTGGCACAGATCACCAAGCCACTAAAAACAACTCTAATATTTTGTGGGCCAATCCCTCCTATCTTTTTTTAGTCTGGGTAATCATTTTTAAAAAATGGAATAAAGTTTCATTAGTGTACGTGTATTTAATTGGCTTTTGTCTATTAACTACCATACTTTTTTGGTTTGGTATGGTACAGGAATTTAATCCAACTATTAAACCCATCATTATTTCTTTGGCTTTGATCTTCTACTATTATTTTAGGAAGAATAAATTTGTTATTTATAATGAGAACAGTTGATTCCTAATTCATGCATTATGATTAATTTAGTAATCCTTTTTTAGCAAGATTATGGAAAAATACAATGTAATAGTTATTGGATCAGGACCAGGAGGTTATGTAGCAGCGATTCGATGTGCACAATTGGGTTTAAAAACAGCTATAATTGAAAAGTATAATACCTTAGGAGGCACCTGTTTAAATGTGGGTTGTATACCATCAAAAGCGCTTTTAGATTCCAGCGAGCATTTTCACACGGCATTACACGATTTTGAAAAACATGGAATAGACATCAATAAACCCAAGGTTAACCTTCCTAATATGATGGCCAGAAAAGATGAAGTCATTAAGCAAACATGTGATGGTGTTAATTTTTTAATGGATAAGAATAACATCACCGTGTACAACGGGTTAGGTTCTTTTGTGGATGAAAATACTGTCTCCATTGAAGGGGATAAAAAAAGTGTAATTAGTGGTGATAACATCATAATAGCTACTGGCTCAAAGCCAAATTATTTCCCCGGAATGAAACCAGATAAACAAAGAATTATTACCTCCACGGAGGCGCTAAGTTTAAAAGAAGTGCCTAAGCATATGATTGTTATTGGTGGAGGTGTAATAGGCTTAGAGTTGGGTTCTGTCTATGGGAGATTGGGCTCTGAGGTAACTGTTATTGAATTTCAAGATGGGCTAATCCCTACCATGGACAAAACGCTTGGAAAAGAGCTAATGAAAATTCTCAAAAAAGAAGGATTTAAGTTCTTATTTAATCATGCCGTTCAAGAAGTTTCTTCTACCAAAGATGGGGTATCCTTAAAAGTAAAAAACAAGAAAGATGAAATGATAACCGTTGAGGGAGATTACTGTTTAGTAGCAGTGGGTAGAAAACCATATACCGAAGGATTAGGGCTTGAAAATACAAGCATTGAAATGGATAAAGCTGGAAGAATAGTAACCAATGAACACCTACAAACTGCTTCAAGTCATATTTTTGCCATAGGAGATGTAGTAAAAGGTGCTATGCTTGCCCACAAGGCAGAAGAAGAGGGAGTTTACGTAGCTGAAATGATCGCGAATCAAAAGCCACACTTAGATTATAATTTAGTTCCTGGTGTAGTCTACACATGGCCAGAAGTAGCAGCAGTAGGCAAGACGGAGGAACAACTAAAGGAAGTAGGAGCAGATTACAAAGTTGGTCAATTTCCAATAAGAGCATTAGGCAGGGCTAGAGCTTCAATGGATATTCAAGGTTTAATTAAAATTATTTCTGATAGTAATACTGACGAGGTACTAGGTGTGCATATGATTGCACCAAGAGCTGCAGATTTAATCATGGAAGCGGTAGTTGCTATGGAATATAGAGCCAGCGCTGAAGATATTGCAAGAATATGTCATCCACACCCAACCTACAGTGAAGCAGTGAAGGAAGCTGCCTTATCTGCCACTGAAAGTAGACCACTGCATATTTAAAATGAGTAAAAAAACTGGGGTTTTAATCGTAAATTTAGGCACACCAGATAGTCCTTCCACTTCTGATGTTAAGAAGTACTTGTCTGAGTTCCTAAATGATCCAAGGGTTATTGATATTAATCCGATTGGAAGAAAAGTGCTTGTGAATGGAGTTATTGTTCCCACTAGAGGACCTAAATCTGCCAAAGAATATAAAAAGTTATTTAAAATTGGGAATGGAGCTTCACCTTTATTGACCTACGGAAAAAATCTTTTGAAACTAGTAAGAGAGATTGGGCATAAACAATTTGATGTAGAATTAGCCATGAGATATGGTAATCCAAGCATGAATTCTGTATTAGAAAAAATGCGATTAGCTAATTATGATCAACTAATTATTTTCCCATTATATCCCCAATATGCGTCTGCTACAACCGGATCTATTATTGAAAAAGCATTTAAAATAATATCTCGTTGGTGGGTTATACCTGAAATAAAAGTGATTGGACAATTTTACGATGATTACCGATATTTGGATTGCGTTAAAAAAGTTGCATTATCATTTGATTTAAGTGAATACGATCATGTTCTGTTTTCATACCATGGTGTGCCAGAGAGACATGTGAATAAAGTATATCTTGACGGAACTCCATGCAAGGATCATCATTGCGATCAAGAGATAAACAACGAAAATAAAATGTGCTATAAAGCAACTTGTTATGCAACTACTTCACACTTATCAAAAATGCTTAACCTTTCGGAGGATAAATTTACAACCACCTTTCAATCTAGGCTTGGTAGAGATCCATGGTTAGAGCCATATACAGACCAAACTGTAGA
>JAYYEV010000095.1:0-24508 GCA_036159515.1 Bacteroidota bacterium
AAGACTTCCATTTTTAAAAGCAAGAATTACTGGTTTTTATACTGAAATTAACAATCAAACATGGGCAAGATCATTTTACCATGATGAGTACAGAACATTTGTTAATTACATGATGACTAATGTAGACCAGCTATTTATGGGTCTTGAATTTGGTTTCGAGAGTAATATCTCATCTTCTTTCCAGTTTTCGGGTGCATTTACAATGGGGGATTACCTTTTTAATTCTAGACCTGTAGCTACTGTAACCAGAGACAATTCACAGGAAGTTATAGCAGAAAATAAAACGGTTTATTTTCAAAATTATAAAATTGGTGGTATGCCCCAACAAGCTACCACAGTAGGACTAAAGTACAATGCCCCAAAATATTGGTATGTAGGGGTTAACTTTAATTACTTTGCCGATATATACTTATCTCCAAACCCCGATAGGAGAACATCAGAAGCCATTGCTGGTTATGGAGATGGCTACCCATACGTTAATGAAATTATTGATCAAACAAAATTAGAAAATGGAAATGCAGTGAATTTATTCTGTGGTAAAAGCTGGAAGATTTATAAAAACAACTCTTATTTAAGATTAAATTTAAACGTCAACAATGTACTTAACAACACTACTTTTAAAACGGGTGGTTTTGAACAGTTACGTTATGATGCATCCAATATAGATCGTTTTCCTAATAAATATGGATACATGTACGGTCGTACCTTTTTTGTAATGCTAAGTTATTTATTTTAATATGAAAATTTACACACACTATTTATCGATTTTACTTTGCTTAACTTTATTCATTTCTTGTAATAAAACATATGATGAACCCCCAGTAATTGAAATTCCTGAAGGAACAAGAATTTTTATTAGTGATTTAAAAGACATGTTCCCTGATACACCAAATGATGATGATCCACCTATAACTATCGATTCTAACTACTCTATTTACGGGGTTATAACTTGTGAAGAAACCAACGGGAATTTTTATAAAGAAGCCTTTATACAAGACTTATCGGGAGCAATCAAGCTAAAATTAGATGCTTCTGGTGGACTCTATATTGGAGACAGTGTTAGAGTAAGTTTGAGTGGAGTCACCATGAGTGAATATGGTGAGTTGATTCAGTTAGATAATGTCAGTGTTGATGAGCAAATTGTAAAAATAGCTACGAATAAATTGGTTACACCTTATGTTACCACAATAAACCAACTTAATGTTGAAGAAGATGAAAGCAGATTAATCCAATTGGATAATGTTGAATTTCAAACTATCAATGTAACATACGCTGATGCCATATCACTTTCTACTGAAAACAGGACATTAAACGACTGTAATGGAAATAGTATTCTAGTTCGCACGAGTGGATATGCGAATTTTGCTGATGATACAGTAGCGTCAGGAAAAGGATCCATTATCGGTATTTTTACAAGGTTTAGAGACGATAAGCAATTGATTATTCGCGACATCAATGAGGTGGTTATGGAAGGTGATCGATGTGGTGGAAGTTCTGGAGGTGGTGGAGGTTCTGGTAATTACATTCTAAATAAAGACTTTAACGATGGCTCTATCACATCAGGAGGTTGGTTAAATTTTTGGTCTGGTTCAAGTTCCAATATAGGTGAGTGGGAAATTTACACCACTTTTGGGGCCAATGCTGAAGTCGCAAAAGCCAGTAATTATAGTAATTCTAGTAATTATGCATGTGAAAGTTGGCTAGTTTCACCTTCTTTTGACCTAACAGGGACCTCATCTCCCTATTTAGTATTTGATAATTGTACACGGTATAATGGTCCTGGACTAGAATTGTACATTTCTTCTAATTATGATGGCACTAGTGATCCATCACAGCAAGGTAATTGGTTAAATATAACTAGTTATGTACCAAATTGGGATACGGATGATGGAACTTGGGATTTAGTTTCTAGCGGAAATATTGACTTAGCACCATTTATCTCGAACAATATATATATTGCCTTTAAATATATTGGGACAAATGCAGATGGAGCAACTTGGGAAGTTGACAATATTATTGTGAACGACTAAAAGTTATTTTTTATAACCCATTAGTATTTTTTTAGGGTCCTTCCCCTCAAAAATATGTTCCTCTGGATTCTCTAGGACTTCTTTCACTTTGACTAAAAAGCCAACACTATCTTTACCGTCAATAATTCTATGGTCATATGAAAGTGCTACGTACATTATGGGACGAATTTCTACATTTCCGTCAATAGCAACAGGCCTTTCAACAATGTTGTGCATACCTAGAATAGCGGATTGAGGTGGGTTAATAATTGGTGTACTTAGCATAGAGCCAAAAACACCACCGTTAGTAATTGTAAACGTGCCACCTGTAATCTCTTCAATAGAGATTTTACCATCTCTAGCTTTTATAGCCAAATCTTTAATAGTAGATTCAATTTCCAATAAATTCATTTCTTCTGCATTCCGTAATACAGGTACCATTAATCCCTTTTCAGTACTAACCGCTATACCTACATCCGCAAAATTGTATGAAATCATATGATCACCATCAATCATGGAATTTACAGAAGGGAATTCTTGCAATGCCATAGTACACGCTTTTGTAAAAAAAGACATGAACCCCAAACCAACACCATATTTCTCTTTAAAATCATCTTTATATTTTGATCTTAAATCCATAATGGGTTTCATGTTCACTTCATTAAATGTAGTTAACATGGCTGTTTCATTTTTGACCGAAACAAGTCTAGACGCAATTTTTCGTCTAAGCATACTCAACTTTCTGATCTGGCTCTTTCTATTTCCTTCTTCTGGAAGTGATGCTAAAAGCTGAAGAATATCTTGCTTAGTAATCCTACCACCTTTTCCAGTACCTTCAATCATTTCAACTTGAATATTTTGCTCATCCATTATTTTCTTTGCTGCCACACTTGGATGACCAGCTGCATAGGATTTTGGTTCCGTAGAGGCTGGTGAACTTTTGACTGCGGGTGCAGGATTTGGAATTGGAGAAGATTGTTTTGATTTGGAGGGACTTTTAGCACCTTCGGGTTTTGCAGCAGAAGTATCTATGTGGCAAACCACTTGACCAACCGCAACTACATCTCCTACTTCAGCTTTTAATGTTATGATACCCGACTGTTCAGCAGGCAATTCAAGTGTAGCTTTATCGGAGTCAACTTCTGCAATGGTTTGATCTTTTTCCACATAATCTCCATCTTCAACCATCCATTCGGCAATTTCAACTTCTGAAATTGATTCTCCTGGACTTGGTACTTTCATTTCTAAAACTGACATATTATTTCTTTTTTGTATAAGACATTACTTTATCAATTATGGCATTATGCCTAATCTCATGTACTTTTGGCGATCCACTAGCTGGACTTCCTGACTCCATTCTGGAGTGACAAACAATTGGGGTAAAATGCCATTTTCTTAAAATAAATGACCATGCACCCATATTTTCTGGCTCTTCCTGTGCCCAGATATATTTAGCTGATTCTCCGTATTTTTTAATGATTTCTGACAATTGGCTTTCTGGAAAGGGGTAAAGTTGTTCTAATCGAACTAATGCTAGATTCTCTGCTTCTGTTATTTCATATTTTTCTAATAAGTCGTAATAAAACTTTCCAGAGCATAATACCACCGTATCCACTTTTTTCGCCTCTGCAGAATGATCATCAATAACTTCACTAAAACATCCGTTAGCTAATTCTTTAATGGATGAAACTGCTCTAGGATAACGAAGTAACTTTTTAGGGGTAAACACAACTAACGGCTTTCTGAATGGTCGCATTTGTTGTCTCCTTAGTAGGTGAAAATAATTTGAAGGAGTAGTACAATTAACTACTTGCATGTTATATTCAGCGCAAAGTTGGAGGAATCGCTCCATTCTTCCAGAAGAGTGCTCAGAACCCATACCTTCATAGCCATGTGGTAAGAGCATAACTAGCCCATTAGGGGTTCCCCATTTATCCTCTGCGGCACTTAAAAATTGATCTATAATAATTTGAGCTCCATTAAAAAAGTCTCCAAATTGAGCTTCCCATATAGTTAATCCGTTTGGCGTATTAAAGGAATACCCATAATCAAATCCAAGTACAGCATATTCAGAAAGTAAGGAATTATATATGTCAAACTTACCTTGATCTTCGCTTATCAAACTAAGTGGAATTACTTCTTCCTCATCATCTTCTGTTTTCACCACAGCGTGTCTATGAGAAAAAGTGCCTCTTTCTACATCCTGGCCTGAAATTCGAACTGAATAACCATCTTGAAGTAAAGTAGCATAAGCCAACAATTCACCCATAGCCCAATCTAATTTATCGGACTCAAGCATGGCTAGTCTATCGTCAAATAACTTGAGAATTTTTCTGAAATACTTTTTCCCTTCAGGTAGGTAATTTATCTTTTTAGCAAGCTGAATAAGCTTTTTTTCATCATATCCTGTATCAGGTGACTTAATAAAATCTTCTTTTTTAGATTTTCTAAAATCTTTCCATACCTCTTCTAGAAAGTTAGTGATTTTAGCTTTTTCAATTTGTTTTGCCTCTGCTAACCTTTCTTGAAGCATATCGTCAAATTCTTTCTCCATTTCAACACCCTCTTCACGACTCACTACGCCTTGTTCTATAAGTTGATTTAAATAAATTTCCCTTGGGTTAGGATGACTTGCAATGGCCTTATAGAGCTTTGGCTGAGTAAATTTTGGTTCATCACCTTCATTATGACCATATTTTCTATAGCACAATAAATCCACAA
The DNA here is from genome assembly GCA_036159515.1 of Bacteroidota bacterium. Lineage (GTDB taxonomy): Bacteria > Bacteroidota > Bacteroidia > Flavobacteriales_D > Parvicellaceae. The sequence continues at coordinate 4,731 of JAYYEV010000095.1, forward strand.
AAACATCTCTAGAAAATTCTTGTCTGTAACGAAGAGCAATATCAATAGTTTGTACTACTGCCTCAATATCATCTCCGTTCACATGAAATACTGGACTAAGGGTTGTTTTACCTACATCCGTACAATATGTGCTTGATCTTGCATCTAAATAATTTGTGGTAAAACCAACTTGATTGTTTATTACGATATGCAATGTTCCACCTGTTCTATATCCGTCCAGCTGGGCCATTTGGACAACTTCATACACAATTCCTTGACCAGCTATAGCAGCGTCTCCGTGAATAAGAATTGGTAATATTTTTCTTTCGTTTCCCTCTAATTCGTGATCTATTTTAGACCTAGTTATCCCCTCAACAACAGGATCTACTGCTTCAAGATGAGATGGATTTGGAGCAAGTGTTATTTTTACTTGATTACCTGCATCCGTTACAACCTCAGATGTAATTCCCAAATGATATTTTACATCACCATCGAACAACGTATCATCATCATACTCTTTGCCCTCGAATTCTGTGAAAATGCTTTCATAAGTTTTATTAAAAATATTAGCCAACACATTTAATCTACCTCTATGGGCCATACCTACTACAAATTCCTTGAGGCCTAACGTAGAACCATTTTCAATTAATGTATCCAATGCTGGAATTAGGGATTCTGCACCTTCAATTGAAAACCTTTTTTGTCCCACAAACTTTTTTTGCAAGAATTGTTCGAAAACATTAGACTGATTTAGTTTGTGTAGAATGTGCTTTTTTTGATCTTTAGTGAACTGAGGTCTATTTTTAATTTCAATTTGCTTTCTTATCCACTCTACTCTTTCAGGGTGCCTTATGTACTGGTATTCTATACCAATAGATTGACAATACGTTTCTTCTAAGTGAGCTATAATTTCATTTAAGGAGGATGGTCCTATTCCAACTTGGTCACCCGCCTGAAATACAGTTAATAAATCCTCCTCATCAAGACCAAAGTTTTTAATATCTAAAGTTGGACTGTATTTTCTTCTTTCTCTAACAGGGTTCGTTTTAGTGAATAAATGTCCTCTAGCACGATAAGCATTAATCAAATTAATGACTCTAAATTCTTTTTTGACAATAGATGGAACTTCATCGACCTCATCGTAATTAAATTTAGCAAATTCGTAACCGTCAAAAAACTGTCTCCAGCTTGGCTCAACTAACCTCTTATCAATAAGATATTTTTGATGCAGCTCATCTACGTAATCACTATCAATACTATTTAAAAAAGAAAATCGATCTAGACTCATTTCAATAACAAAGATGCAAAATATTTATTTGAAAATAAACCTGAAAATCACTTTCTTTCATACCATATAAAAAACAGAATTTTTACATTTATATATATACTATTCAAACTAATTTAAAATGGTGTTTTATGATCAAGACGATTACCTAGCAAATTCACTGAGACTTTAATAATGAGTTACTTCAATAAGATGAACAAATTAGTTTATTACAAACCCATATAGACACATATTCGGTTGGACAATATTTCACCGTTGATCACACATGCTTAAATTTGTTTATAATGAAAAGTAAAGTTCTTATTACAGGTGGTTCTGGCCTCATAGGATCTAGGTTAACACAAAAACTAATCGCGAATAATTACGAGGTAGTACACCTTACCAGATCCAAAAATTCAAAGCATGATGTAAAAACATATGAGTGGAACTGGGGTAAAAATGAAATCGATGAGAACTGCCTCGAAAATATTAAAGTTGTTGTCCATCTAGCGGGTGCAGGAATCGCAGAAAAACCTTGGACACAGAAAAGAAAAGAAACCATTGTAAAAAGCAGAGTACTAACTACCCGACTATTACATGAAGTTATACAGAAACACAAAATAAAATTAAGTTCTTTTATTTCGGCTTCCGGAATTGGTTATTATGGTGCAATCTCTAATGAGACAGTCTACCATGAGTATGATGAAGCTCATCATGATTTTATTGGAAATTGTTGTGAACAGTGGGAAAGAGCAGCAGATTTATTTCAAGATGTTTCTGATGTATATAAACTTAGGTTAGGAATTGTACTTGACAAAAATGAAGGTGCACTTCCAAAAATGAGTTCAATGATCAAAAGAGGGTTGGGTTCACCTCTAGGGTCTGGAAACCAATATATGCCATGGGTGCATATCGACGATGCGATAAACGTATTTATGAACGCTATAGAAAAAAAATTAAATCCTGGGACCTACAACGTGGTTAGCAGTCAACATTGTAATAACAAAGAATTTACTGCTGCCGTTGGTAATGCTCTAAATAGGAAAATCAGGTTACCAAATGTCCCTCGTTTCGTTTTAAAATTTATTTACGGTGAATTGGCCGATATTTTATTAGAAGGCTCCAGAGTTTCTAATGATAAAATTAAATCTCAAGGTTTTGATTTTAAGTATGATAATATTGAAGGTGCTCTTAGTGAAATTTACAGCTAGTAATTTCGATTCATCAAATTTTCTGCAAATAATAACAATGCTGCTTTACTATTCTCATTCAAACTAGTTTGCATAATATTTGAAACAGCTTCATTATGAAAATCGTTCTTTCTTTGAATAGCTAAATCTAATACTCCGAACCTACTATAAAGAGCTTTAATCTCATTCACAATTTCTTTGTCTTTAATTTCATTAGAGTTATAAAGAGATTCTATAAAAATCTTTTCTTTTTTTGATAATTGATTTAACATGGAAATAAACATGAGTGTCTTCTTTTTTTCCAATATATCACCTCCTATTTTTTTTCCAAATTTTTCACCAATTGGATAGGCATCAAGTATATCATCATGTATTTGAAATGCTATTCCTAAATTAATGCCAAAATTGTACAAAAAATGAGCATCTTTTTCTGAAGCTCCTCCCACCATGGCCCCCATTTTTAAGGCACAAGCTACTAGCACCGCTGTTTTCAATTTTATCATATTTAAATACTCCTCTTCACTTACCATGTTTTTTTCTTCAAAGATCATATCAAAAGATTGACCTTCACAAACCTCAATAGCTGTTTGGTGAAACACCGAATGAATAGACTGATTTGATGGTTTAGATTCAGCTAAAATTTGATTAACAAGTGCATATAGCAGATCTCCTGAAAGAATGGCATCATTTCTAGACCACTTTTCATGAACCGTTTGTTTCCCCCTTCTTAAAGTAGCTTCGTCCATAATATCATCATGGACTAAAGTGAAATTATGAAACAACTCAATAGCCATCGCTTCTTTAATAGCTAAAATAGGGTCGCCACCGTATAAGTCTGCAGCTAATAACGTTAAGGATGACCTAAATCGTTTCCCACCTAGATTAACAATATATTTTATAGGGTCATATATAGAGTGACCTGGCAATGAATTTAAATATTTCAATAATGCCTCATCAATAATTTCTTTGTATTTCTCTAGCATTAACTCAGTTGATTAAACTCATCAAATAATTACCATATCCACTTTTGAGAAGTGGTAATGCTAATTCCTTTAATTGTTTTTCATCTATAAAGCCATTCGAATAAGCAACTGCCTCAATACAACCTACTCCCATTCCTTGTCTTTCTTCTATGGTTTGAACAAAATGGGAGGCCTGCATTAATGAACGGAAAGTCCCCGTATCTAGCCAAGCTACTCCCCTTCCTAAATTCTTTACTTTAAGCTTTCCTTGCTCTAGATAAACCTTATTTACATCTGTAATTTCATACTCTCCTCTAGAACTGGGTTTTAAATTTTCTGCAATTTCTATAACATCATTGTTGTAAAAATAAAGTCCAGGAACTGCATAATTAGATTTGGGGTTATTTGGTTTTTCCTCAATGGACAACACATTTTCATTATCGTCAAACTCAACTACACCATAACGCTCTGGGTCATTAACTCTATACGCGAAAATTAAGCCTCCTTCAGGATCAGACGAAGATTCCAGTTTTTTACCCATTCCTGAACCAAAAAATATGTTATCTCCTAAAATTAAAGCCACCTTATCTTTACCAATAAAGTTTTTACCAATTACAAATGCTTGAGCGAGTCCATTTGGCTCAGGTTGTATTTGATATTCAAACCTACAACCTAACTTTGATCCATCTCCAAGTAAATGTTGAAACAAGGGTTGATCATGCGGAGTAGTGATAAAAAGTATTTCTCTGATTCCAGCATGCATTAAAGTAGATAACGGATAGTAAATCATTGGCTTATTGTATACTGGCATAAGCTGTTTGCTAACTGCTAGTGTCAATGGATGTAGTCTTGTCCCTGATCCTCCCGCTAAAATTATTCCTTTCATGATTATAATTTATTCCATTCTATATCTTGATCATCTTGAAAAAGATCTTCAGATTCTTTAAAGTTTTGAGTTAAAATTCTTTTTTCTAAACTTAAAAGTAAAGAAGGTAATAACACCAAATTGGTTAACATAGCCACAAATAAAGTTAGTGAAACCAATAATCCAAGTGCTTGAGTACCACCAAAATTTGATGCGGTGAATATAGAAAATCCAAAAAACAGAATTATGGATGTATATATCATACTAACGCCCGTTTCTCTAATCGATGTTTCTACTGATTTTCTAATGCTATGATGTTTTAACTCCTGTCTATATTTTGCTAAAAAATGAATGGTATCATCAATTGAAATCCCAAATGCAATACTAAAAACAAGAATGGTGGAAGGTTTTATTGGGATACCTAAGTACCCCATTAGTGCAGAAGTAAAAATAAGGGGTAAAAGATTTGGAAGAAGGGAAACCAAAACCATTTTTAAAGATCTAAAAAGAAAAGACATAAGAAGCGCTACTACGATAATAGCTATCAATAAACTTATAAAAAGATTATTTACTAAATATGTTGTGCCCTTTGCATACATTACACCTGTACCGGTTATTTGAAGATCAATTTTTATTTCATCAACTGCACTTCTAACAGCACTTTCAAATACATCAAGACCAAAAACTTGTTTCAACTCGGCTAGTTCAGTAGGAAACTCTACAATTCCATCTTGTTCGTTCGTTGTAAGTTGATCTTGAACCTTGTATTTAATGTTATTATGGCTATTGTAAAAGTTAAATATATCTTCTTCATTCTTAACTACTTTGAATTGAGAAGCTTCCGGGTTAACTATATTATCGACATAGGTATTTATCCTAGAAATCAAACTATCCATAGCAGCTGTTCCTATATCAGCAATTTGCATAGTTATCCTAGTTGTTGTATGATTTGAATCTAGGAAAGTTTTTACAAAACCATTACTGTTGTCAATTATAGAATCTGAAAATGTATTTTTAAAATATACAGAATTAATGACTCTTGAAAAATACCTTTGGTCTTTTGATTTACTAAAATCTAAATCATATTTTGACTTTTTTCCATTTGCGTAAGATTGTGAAATAAATTTCATCGCATCAACTATAGAAAGGGATTTTGACAAATATTTTTCATTTTTCAACTGCTCTTGTAGTTGTTGAATTTTAGCGATATTTGAAAAGTTATCATAGACTACATTATTAAAAGTCAATATTATTTCAAAGGGAAGTACTCCATTTAATTCTTCTTCAAAAAACTTTAAATCTTTTACAACCAAATCATCATTCGGTAAATCGTCTGAGATATTTCCTGTTGTATGCATTAGTGACATACCATAAATTCCCACGATTATAAGTAGGGAGGTTACTAAATAAACTTGTTTTCTTTTTTGTGTGGAGAAATAAACTAAAGCATCTAAAAGCTTGAACATCCATTTTCTATCTAAATGCTGGGTATGTTTACCCTTGGGTTCGGGTAAATAACTGAAGATAATTGGTACCAGACATATGCTGATAATAAACATACAAATGATGTTAATGGATGCAACTACACCAAATTCCTTCATAATGGCAGAATGGGTGAAAACAAAAGTTCCAAAACCCATGGAGGTAGTAGCGTTGGTTAAAAAAGTGGCATTACCTACTTTTTGTATCACCTTGTCAAGTGCTTTAATTTTCTTGCCATGACTTTTAAATTCTTGTTGGAATTTATTAATCAGATAGACGCAATTTGGTATACCTATCACAATTAATAATGGTGGAATGAGTCCTGTTAAAGCGGTAATTTCATAATTAAACAGGCTTAAAACTCCGAGTGACCACACTACCCCAATGGCTACTACAACCATTGAAATAATTACAACTTTAATTGATCTAAAAAAAAGTAATAACAATAAGGCGGTTACTAACATAGCCAACATTATAAATACTTTCAGTTCTTTATTAATAGTTGTCATCATGACAGATCTAATAAATGGTAATCCTGAAAATTTTAAATGTGAAAAATAATCTGAGTAAGAAAGAGCCTTTGCCCTAATATCATCGATTAAAGTCCCCCTTTTATTAGAATTAAAAATATCCTTATTCAGAAACAACATCATAAAGTGTAAATCAGATGAGTCCTTGTAAACAATATTGTTATAGAATTCTAAGTTTTTAATTATCTTTTTAACACTGTCTACTTCCGATTGAGAAAGCGGGTAATTATCGATTATTTCTTTAAGGGCGAATTGAGAATTTGACTTGTCTTTTACGATATTATACAAATGAGCCTCCGAAAAGATAGAATCTACAACACATTTGTAACGAGGTATATTGGTTTGTGAAACATTAACTTTAATATTTTTTAAGCTATCTGCTAACTCTAGCCAGGCATTAAATCTATTTTCAGTATAGAAATCAGGCTCATCAGTAGCAATAACCACCATCATTCCATCAATACCAAAATTGGCTTTGAACTTTTCATAAGCAAGGTAAGTGGGGTCATTTTCGGGGAGAAGTTTATTGAACTGATATTGTAACTGAACCTTTGTGGATTGAAGGCCCATAAAAGCAGTAATCAGAAAGAGAATACACAATATTAGAATTCGATTTCTTAGTATAAGATTAGAAATCTTTCTCCACATATTTTTTTTTTACTAAGGTATTAATTAATACTGTAGTTTATTGGTTCTAATCATAAATGATTTTAGTATTTTTAAATTCTATCAAACCTCATTTCACAAATACGCTAAATATTTTAAATTCAGTTACCTTAATCAGGTTGATTAATGCTTTAAAACTTTTTTTTAGCTACCAAATAGCAGTCTTTTTAAAAAAACCTATTCATTTTGGCTCTCCAATGGCCTTAAGTATTGAGCCCACTACAGCCTGCAATCTTGGGTGCCCTGAATGTCCGAGTGGTTTAAAAAAATTTACAAGAAAAACTGGAAATCTAACACTAGATCTTCATCAAAAAATAATTAACGAATCATATAAAAAATTAATCTACGTAAATTATTATTTCCAGGGCGAACCTTTTATAAATCCTTATCTCTTTGATATGATTAGCCTTTCCACTTCCAAAAACATTTTTTGTTCCACCTCCACAAATGGTCATTTTCTTACAGATGAGAACTGTAAAAAAACCATTAATTCTGGATTACAAAATTTAATTATTTCAATAGATGGGAATTCCCAAGAAAGCTATGAGGAATATCGAAAAAATGGTGATTTTGAAAAAGTTAAAAAAGGGGCTAAAAACTTGGTAAATTGGAAAAATAAATTGGAAAGTAAATACCCAAACATCATCCTGCAATTTTTAATTGTAAAGTCCAATGAACATTTGGTTAAAGAAATGAAAGCCTTATGTAATGAGCTTGGTTTAAATGAATTTAGAATTAAGACCGCACAGTTTTATGAATTCCAAAATGGGAATCCACTTATGCCTTTAAATGAACAGTATTCAAGGTATCGGAAAAACAAAAATGGACAATATGAACTTAAAAATAAGTTTAAAAATCAGTGTTGGAGAATGTGGAGTAGTTGTGTAATTACAGTAAATGGAGAAGTAGTACCTTGTTGTTTTGACAAGGATGCAAAATATCAACTTGGTAAGTTAAAATCAGAGAGTTTAAGTGAAATATGGAAGAGCAAAGATTATACTTATTTCAGATCTAGCATTTTAAAAAATAGAAATGATATTGACATTTGTAAAAATTGTTCAGAAGGCTCAAAAGTCTGGGCATAAAAAAAGCCCTAAAAAAGGGCTTTTTTTAAATAAATCTATAGTTTTATTCGTGGTCATGTCCTTCGTGATCTGAATGATCTTCAGTAGCTTCTTCTACTTCATCCATCATTTCAGAAGTTACACTATCAAGTGAATCTGACATCATTTCCATTTCATTAACAGCAGAGTCAACTGTAGCTTCAATTTCTTCAAGAGCTTGATCTACAATGGCATCTAACTCAGCTTCCATCTGAGCTTCTAATTCTGCCTCTGAAACACCACCTCCGCAAGAAAAAGCAAGCAAAGCAAGTGGTAATATCCAAAATTTTTTCATGTTTTTAAGTTTAAATTTGCAAATTAAGGTTCAAAACTAAACTATTTTTACGAATAGAGAAGAAAATCAGTTAATAATCTATTAAACCTTCATGATATCTTCTTCTTTCACGGAAACTAGTTCATCCACTTTAGTAGAATAAGAATTAGTTAAGTTTTGTACATCAAGCTCTGCATTTTTAACCGCGTCTTCGCTTAATCCTTCGTCTTTTAGAGACTTAACCATATCATTTGCGTCTTTCCTTTGAGTCCGTAAACTGACTTTTGCATTTTCTCCTTCAGCTCTTGCTCTTTTTACAAGATCTTTTCTTCTTTCTTCAGTTAACACTGGAACAGAAATAATAATTACTTCTCCATTATTTTGTGGATTTAATCCCAAGTTGGCATTGATAATGGCTTTTGTAATTTCATCTAACAAACTTTTTTCCCATGGCTGAACAGTTAGTGTTCTTGGGTCTAAAGTACTTATGTTTCCAATTTGAGACAAAGGCGTTGGGGAGCCATAATAATCTACTCTGACAGTATCTAACATGGAAGGGTTTGCTCTTCCTGCCCTAATTTTGCTCAATTCAGAATTTAAATGTGAAATGGCTTTTTTCATTCCATCTTCAGCCTCCTCTAAAATCATGTTTATTTCTTCCATCATGTTTATTTAAACTGTAACTAAAGTTCCTATTTCTTCCCCTTTTACTACTTTTTTAAGATTACCTGTTTTGTTCATATTAAATACGATAACAGGCAATTCATTCTCCTTACAAAGAGTGAATGCAGTCATATCCATTACTTTTAGGTTTTTATTGTATGCTTCATCAAAAGTGATAGTATCAAATTTCTTAGCAGAATCATTTTTTTCAGGATCTTTATCATAAATTCCATCTACCCTAGTCCCTTTTAGAATAACGTCTGCATCTATCTCGATTGCTCTAAGGGAAGCAGCAGAATCAGTTGTAAAAAAAGGATTTCCAGTCCCTGATCCGAATATAACTATTCTACCTTTTTCTAAATGTCTAACTGCTTTTCTCTTAATGAATGGTTCTGCAATTTGTTTCATTTCAATGGCAGACTGTAGACGAGTGATTAATCCGACAGATTCTAAAGCTGCTTGTAATGCCATACTATTAATCATGGTAGCTAACATACCCATGTAATCTCCTTGAGTTCTTTCCATACCTCCACGTTCTGCTTGTACGCCTCTAAAAATATTTCCTCCTCCAATTACAATTCCAATCTCTGCACCAAAATCTGCAATCTCTTTAATTTCCTCAGCGTATTGCATTAATCTGTTGTTATCAATTCCAAATTGCTTATTCCCCATTAAGGCTTCTCCACTAAGCTTAAGTAAGATTCTTTTGTATTTCATGTATTATTCATTTTTGAGCAAAAAAAAGAGAGCTCTTAGCTCTCTAAATATAGATAATGTTATTAAATCGAAAGCGAATAACGCTTAAAATCTGTGACTTTAAGATCTGGGTTACTTTCCTTTAAAAACTGAGAGACTGTTTTTTTATTGTCTCTAATAAAAGCCTGGTTTAGTAAGGTAGTTTCTTTAAAAAACTTATTCAATCTGCCTTTAGCAATTTTCTCAGCCATTTCTTCAGGCTTTCCTTCTTGAATAGCTAAGTCTTTTCCTATTTCAATTTCTCTTTCGATTACTTCTTGTGGTACTGAGTCTTGATCAAGTGCAATAGGGTTCATAGCTGCGACTTGCATAGCTATTTGTTTACCTTCATCTTCTGCATCAGCTGTAAGGCCAACCATAGATGCGATTTGGTTACCAGGGTGATTATAGGCCACCACTTTTTCAGCTGTAATTTTTTCAAAATAAGAAATCTCTATTTTTTCACCTATAACACCACTTTGCTCCGTTATTTTTTCAGCAACTGAAAGGTCAGAGCCTGTGTAATTTGAGTTTAATAAATCCTCTAAATTTGTTGAGCTATTGGATATTGCAAGATCCAATATTGCGTTTGCGAAGCTTCCAAAGTCATTATTTTTTGCAACAAAATCAGTTTCACAATTGAGGCAAATTAGGTATCCAGAATTACCAGAAGATTTAGAAATTACTAATCCCTCTTTAGCATCTCTATCACCCCTTTTTGCCGCAATTTTCTGGCCTTTTTTTCTAAGAAAATCAATTGCTGACTCTAGATCACCATTAGACTCTTGCAAAGCTTTTTTACAGTCCATCATGCCGGCACCAGTCTTTTTTCTTAATTCATTAACGTCTTTAGCAGTAATATTCATTTTATAAATGTTTTGTTAAATCAAATTTATTCTTCCGTTTTTTCAGCAACTACAGCTTCTTTTTCAGCTTTCTCTTTTGCTAGTTTTTCTTTGTTTTGTTTTCTCTCTCCTAATCCCTCTTTTATGGACTCACACAAATGACCCACAATTAAATCTATTGATTTTGTAGCGTCATCATTAGAGGGTATCAGAAAGTCAATGCCTTCAGGGCTTGAATTTGTATCCACCATAGCAAAAACAGGAATATTTAAGTTTTTCGCCTCTGCTAAAGCAATATGTTCCTTCTTTACATCAACTATGAAAATAGCTGCAGGTAACCTATTCATATCGGATACACTTCCAAATACCTTGCCTATTTTTTCTCTTTGTCTAGTCAATTGTAGTCTTTCTCTTTTTGACATAGTATCAGCTGTACCATCTTTCATCATTTTATCAATAGAAGACATTTTTTTAACTGTCTTTCTGGTAGTTTTGAAGTTAGTAAGCATACCACCTGGCCATCTTTCTGTGATGTAAGGCATGTTTACTTCAGTTAGCTTAGATGAAATAATTTCCTTGGCTTGTTTCTTCGTTGCTACAAATAGAATTTTCCTACCAGACTTTGCAATTTGCTTCATCGCATTAGAAGCTTCTTCTAGCTTTACTAGCGTTTTATTAAGGTCAATTACATGAATACCTTTCTTCTCATCGAAGATATATGGCGCCATACTTGGGTTCCACTTCCTTTTTAAATGCCCGAAATGCACTCCCGCATCAAGCATAGTTTCAAAAGTTACTTTTGACATTTTGTTTACTTTCTTTTTACTGTTTTAATTTTAATCAGCAGGTATGAAGTAGCAAATAAAAATTGGTCTCCATACCTTAGATACTAAACCACGTACCCTGGTACGTTTTAAAATATTATCTTTTACTAAATTGAAATTTCTTTCTTGCCTTAGGTTGACCTGGTTTCTTACGCTCCACCATCCTAGGGTCTCTTGTCATTAATCCTTCCGCTTTTAAAAGAGGTTTATATTCTTCATTAATTTCAACTAATGCTCTTGAAATAGCTAATCTGATAGCTTCAACTTGCCCTGTAGTTCCTCCACCATTAACATTTATAGTTGCGTCATATTTTCCAGTAGTTCCTGTTAATGCAAATGGTTGATTAATTTTATATTGAAGTACGTCCGTAGAGAAGTATTCTTTTTGATCTCTTTTATTGATTGTAATTTTTCCTTTACCCTCTTTTAAATAAACTCTAGCAACGGATGATTTTCTTCTACCTATCTTGTTTATAATCGACATATAATAATTAGTTAAGTTCTACTTTTTTTGGTTTTTGAGCAGCTTTATCATGTTCATTTCCAACAAAAACATGAAGATTGGTATATAATTTTCTACCCAGCCTATTTTTTGGCAACATACCTTTTACAGCTTTTTCTATTAATCTTTCTGGAAATTTTGCAAGAAGATCTGTGGCATTTATTGATCTTTGACCACCTGGATAACCAGTGTGTCTTATGTATTCTTTAGATTCCCATTTGTTCCCAGATAATTTTACTTTCTCTGCGTTAATCACAACAACATTGTCACCACAATCAACATGTGGAGTGAAATTAACTTTATGCTTTCCTCTGATCAAGGTGGCTATCTTGCTTGCAACTCTTCCAAGAGGCTGATCAGCAGCATCAACTAACAACCATTCTTTATTTACAGTCTCTTTGTTAGCTGATATTGTTTTATAACTTAAATGACTCACTTTTCTTTATAATTTTGATTAACGGGCTGCGAAGATATGATATAATTTCGATACTAACAATTCACTTTTAATATTTTTAAAAGGAAAATTAACTTATTACATTCAACTCTTTTCCAACTTTAATAAAAGCTTCAATTGCTTTATCGAGGTGATGCTTTTCATGAGCAGCAGAAATTTGAGTTCTAATCCTAGCCATTCCCTTAGGAACAACAGGATAGAAAAAGCCTATAGCATAAACCCCCTCTTTAAGCAATAAGTCAGCAAAACGTTGCGATAAACTAGCATCATAAAGCATGATGGGAACTATAGGGGAGTCTCCAGCCTTCACATCGAAACCAGCCTCCATTATTTTTTCCTTGAAGTATGCAGTATTGCTTTCCAATTTATCCCTTAACTCTGTTGATGCGCTTAAAATTTCAAATACTTTTATAGCAGCTCCCACGATGGAAGGCGCAAGAGAATTAGAAAAAAGATAAGGTCTAGATCTTTGTCTTAACATTTCAATGATTTCTTTTTTGCCAGTAGTATAACCACCCATGGCCCCGCCTAGTGCCTTACCTAAAGTGCCTGTAATAATATCAACCCTGTCCATAACATTATGATATTCAGGAACACCTCTTCCAGTCTTACCTATAAACCCAGCAGAATGGCACTCATCTGTCATTACAAGTGCATCATATTTATCAGCTAAATCACAAATTTCATTCATTTTGGCAATATCACCATCCATAGAAAAAACTCCATCCGTTACAATGATTCTATGTCTATCCGATTGAGCAGCGATTAATTGCCTTTCTAAATCCTGCATATCACTATGCTTGTAACGATATCTATTTGCCTTACACAACCGAACTCCATCAATTATCGATGCGTGGTTCAACTCATCAGAAATAATCGCATCTTCGGGGCCAAATAAAGGTTCGAAAAGCCCTCCATTTGCATCAAAAGCAGCTGCATACAAAATGGTATCCTCGGTATGATAGAATTCAGCAATCTTTCTTTCCAGTTCTTTATGAATGTCTTGAGTTCCACAAATAAAACGGACAGATGACATGCCAAATCCATGTGAATCTAGTGCGTCTTTAGAAGCTTTAATCACATCTGGATGAGAAGATAATCCTAGATAGTTATTTGCACACATGATAACTACCTCATCTTTATGCTCTACATGAACTTGAGCTCCTTGAGGTGAAGTTATGACTCTTTCCTTTTTAAATAGACCTGCCTCTTTAACACTTTCTAGTTCTTCCTCTAGAAATAATTTAAGTGATTTATACATGTTACTAATTTTTTAAACAACTCCTTGATCAATCATAGCATCAGCCACCTTTACAAAGCCTGCTATGTTAGCCCCTTTAACGTAATCAATGTAACCATCTTCCTGCTTACCAAAGTTTACGCATTGTTTATGAATATCTAACATGATATTGTGGAGTTTTTGATCAACTTCCTCACGAGTCCAATTAAATCTCAATGAATTTTGTGACATTTCTAATCCTGAAGTAGCAACACCACCTGCATTGGACGCTTTACCAGGTGAAAATAAAACTTTTCTAGATTGAAATAATGAAATCGCCTCTGGTGTACATGGCATATTAGCTCCCTCCGCAACTGCCATACAACCATTTTCAACCAGCTCTTTTGCTTGTTTTTCATTTAATTCATTTTGCGTTGCACAAGGTAAAGCAACATCCACTTTTACTGACCAAGGTTTTTTATTTTCATGAAACGAAACCCCATCAAATTCTGAAGCATATTCCTTTATCCTTCCTCTTCGATTATTTTTAAGATCCATTATCCATGCTAACTTTTTAGCATCTATTCCATCAGGATCATGAATAAATCCTTTGGAGTCACTCATGGTAACCACTCTAGCGCCTAACTCTGTTGCTTTTTCGCAAGCAAATTGAGCCACGTTTCCAGAACCTGATATGGACACTATTTTTCCTGTAAAATCATCTCCTTTAGACTTAAGCATTTCAGCAGCAAAATATACTGTACCGTATCCGGTGGCCTCCGGTCTAATTAAGGACCCCCCCCAATTAATCCCTTTACCAGTCAAAACACCAGTAAATTCATTTCTTAATCTTTTGTATTGACCAAACATATATCCAATTTCTCTTCCTCCTACTCCTATATCTCCAGCAGGAACATCTGTATCTGGACCAATGTGTCTTGATAATTCTGTCATGAATGATTGACAAAACTTCATCACTTCGTTATCTGATTTTCCTTTTGGATCAAAATCAGATCCACCTTTTCCGCCACCCATTGGTAATGTGGTTAACGAATTTTTAAAAATTTGTTCAAAACCTAAAAATTTTAAAATAGATAAATTAACAGATGGGTGAAACCTTAAACCTCCTTTGTAAGGACCAATTGCAGAATTAAATTCAACCCTAAATCCCCTATTTACTTGAACTTCACCACTGTCGTCTAACCAAGGAACTCTAAATTGAATAACCCTTTCTGGTTCTGTAATTCTTTCTAATATTTTTGTACTCTTATATTTTGGATTTTCCTCGATGTAAGGAATAACCGTTTCAGCAACCTCTAGTACGGCTTGAATAAATTCAGGCTCATGACTATTTTTAAGTTTAACACCCTCCATGAAAGCGTCTATTTGATGTTGATATGAAGACATATTAAAATGTTAGTTTAATAAAAGTTTAATTTCGGCCAAATGTATGGAAATTTATTGTTGTTTTTTGTTTATGCACATTCATTTTATTTCGTATTTTAATTCAAACAAAATATAATAATTTGTCGGAGCACTCTACATTTGCAATATGAGTTTCTTCGGTCAAGAATTTCGTAGTCAAAAAAAACAGGAGGAGGATGATTTTTATTATTCTAACGATGGATATATTATTTTTACTGAAAAATATCATTTGAAAAGGGGGTACTGTTGTAAAAGCAACTGTAAGCACTGTCCCTATGGATATGATATTAAAACAGGAAAAATAAGATCAAATGACTGATTTTAAATCTCTTATCAAAGCTGGAATTCCAAAGACACTCCCTGATCCAAAAAAAAGATCTGAACTATTAAGCCATGCTCCTAAGAGAAAACCTATTCTCAACAAAAGTGAAACTCAATTAGCCTTAAAAAATGCGTTGAGATATTTCCCACCTCATTTTCATCAAATTTTAGCAAAGGAATTTCTATTTGAGTTAAACGAATACGGAAGAATATACATGTATCGTTTTATGCCGGATTATAAAATCTATGCAAGACCGATTGATGAATACCCCGGGAATTCATTGCAGGCCAGAAGTATCATGCATATGATTCAAAATAATTTAGATCACGCTGTTGCTCAACATCCTGAAGAACTAATTACTTACGGTGGTAATGGTGCTGTTTTCCAAAATTGGGCTCAATATCTTCTCACTATGCAATATTTAAGTGAAATGAATGACGAACAAACACTGGTAATGTATAGTGGCCACCCTCTTGGCCTATTTCCATCTTCAAAAAATGCTCCTAGGGTAGTGGTAACGAATGGCATGGTTATACCAAATTATTCTAGACCTGACGATTGGGAAAAATTTAATGCTCTTGGTGTGACTCAGTATGGTCAAATGACTGCTGGATCTTATATGTACATTGGACCTCAGGGAATTGTTCATGGCACAACCATAACTGTTTTGAATGCATGTCGTAAAATTGACAACAAGGGAACTGCAGGAAAATTATTTGTTACAGCTGGACTAGGAGGTATGAGTGGAGCTCAACCAAAAGCAGGAAACATTGCTGGTGTAGTTTCTGTTACTGCAGAAATCAACCCTAAAGCTACTTATAAACGTCATGAACAAGGATGGGTGGATGAAGTAATTGCTGATTTAAATGAATTATGTATCCGCGTTAAAAAAGCAGTTGCAAATGAAGAAGTGGTTTCTATAGCCTATGATGGCAATATTGTTGACGTATGGGAAAAATTTGATGAAGAGGACATATTTATCGATTTAGGTTCAGATCAAACATCACTTCACAACCCCTGGGCTGGAGGATATTATCCAGTTGGAATGACGTTAGAAGAATCTAACCAATTAATGTCCAGTAATCCAGAACTATTTAAAACTAAAGTGCAAGAAACACTCATTAGGCATGCTAATGCCGTTAACAAACACACAAAAAAAGGAACCTATTTCTTTGATTATGGTAATGCATTTTTGTTGGAGGCTTCTCGAGCTGGAGCTAGTGTAATGGATAACGAGGGAATTAATTTTAAATATCCTTCTTACGTCCAAGACATTATGGGCCCCATGTGCTTTGATTATGGATTTGGTCCTTTTAGATGGGTATGTGCATCAGCTAATCCAAAGGACTTGGAAATTACAGACGATATTGCATGCCAAGTGCTTGAGCAGATCATGAATGACTCTCCACTAGAAATCAAACAACAAATGGCTGATAATATCCAATGGATAAAAGGAGCTCAAGAAAATAAACTAGTTGTTGGTTCACAGGCTCGTATTTTATATGCGGATGCTGAGGGAAGAATGAAAATAGCCTCAGCTTTTAACAAAGCAATTGCTGAAGGAGTTATTAGTGGACCTGTAATTTTAGGTAGAGATCATCATGATGTTTCTGGAACGGATAGTCCTTATAGAGAAACATCTAACATTTATGATGGTTCTGCATTTACGGCGGATATGGCTATTCATAATGTTATTGGGGATTCATTCAGAGGCGCAACATGGGTTAGCATTCATAATGGTGGAGGTGTTGGATGGGGAGAAGTAATAAATGGTGGTTTTGGATTGACATTAGACGGTTCTAAGGAAGCAGACGAAAAACTGAATAATATGCTTTTTTGGGACGTCAATAATGGGATTGCTAGAAGAAATTGGGCCAGAAATCCTGAAGCCATTTTTGCTATTAAAAGAGAAATGGAAAGAACACCAAACCTTAAGGTAACTATTCCATCCATTGTGGATGATGAAATATTAAATAGTTAATTTCATCAACACATCCATTTTAATTTTTTCAATTTACTTTTTTCATTGTTTATTTGTAGTAATATAGGTATGAAAGATATTATTTCAATAGTTGAGGACGGACAAATTAAGCCTCTAGTATTTAAATTATCCCGAAGAATAATTGAAAAATTAAATGAAAGTAAGGATAATGGATTTTGTTCCAAATTTATTGAAGGAATCACAATATCAGACTATATAGCAAAACATGTACACGAATGATGGGATTTAAAAATAAAACCGTTTGGGTTACGGGAGCCTCTTCTGGAATAGGAAAGGCTTTGGCTGTTCAGTTTTCAGAATTAGGAGCCAATGTGGTATTATCTTCTAGGAAAGAATCCGATCTTAGAGAGGTAGAAAAACTATGTAAAGGTGACACATTTGTACTTCCACTAGATTTATCTATTCCTGACAATTTTAGTAAATTGGTTAATAGAGTTTCTGATCAATATGGACATATTGATTTCTTGATTAATAATGGAGGAATTAGCCAACGTTCTCTTGCTTCTGAAACTACTTTGGAGGTAGACCGAAAACTGATGGAAGTCAATTACTTTGGTACTGTTGGGCTGACCAAAGCAATTTTACCTGTCATGCAAAAACAAAAAAGTGGTCATATAATTACCGTTAGTAGTTTATCAGGAAAGTTTGGCTTTTTTCTACGCTCTGCCTATTCAGCAGCGAAATTTGCCCAAGTTGGTTTTTTTGAATCGTTAAGATTAGAGGAAGAAAAAAATAATATTCTAGTAAGTATGGTATTCCCTGGATTTGTGAGGACAAATATTTCACAAAATGCTCTTTCTGGAGATGGAAAAAAACACGGAGAATTAGATAACAATCAGGAAAAAGGAATAAGCCCTGAAAAGTGCGCACAGGATATCATTAACGGAATTTTAGACGAAAAACATGAAATCTATACTGGAGGAAAAGAAATTTTAATGGTCAAAATAAAACGTTTTTTACCTCAACTTTTTTATAAAATATTACGAAAACAATCGGGGACTTAATCTTTTACCCTAGAAAATTTCATCGCTTTAAGCATCCAATTAGGAAGTGGTTGGGTAGCAGGTCTTTTTTCAACATTAAGGTACAATCCTAATTTTTCAATTATTGGAATTTTATATACTTCTATCATTTCAATAAGAGTTCCATCTGGATCTTCACAATATGTACAATGAACTTTGGTAGATTCCCCCATACTTAATACATCTTTTGTATCGCAAGTAAATCCATGACCTTCAGAAGATAATTTCTTTCCTAAAGATGGCATGTTTCTCACATCAAAACCCAAATGAACAAATCCAGTATCTCCCCAAAGTCTATCTGCATATATTTTAACTGGTTTTCTATCTGTCAATTCTTGAACTAACTCTATGTAGCTTTTACCAGCTAACTTTGAGAAACCACCCCCTGAGGGGTTTTTTTGTGTTAGAAGTACTCTTCTATATTGACTAGTACCACCTTCAATATTTGACCAATCTTCAAAAACACCACTTTTGTCATAAACAACCTCATCATAGCCTAATAAAGAATAAAATTTAATTGACTTATCCACATCTGAGACCCCTATACTACAACCAGCTGTTCCCCCAGTAACTGTAGGATGGTTTGTATAAAAATCATTTGCGGGAATGATTTGCCAAATTAAATCATCAATATCTTTTACATAGAATGTTTCTCTACCATCTGGCGTGTTTGTAATTTTTGAAATTACATTGGCCTTATTTTTAATAAAAAAGTCGTATGCTTTAGATACATCTGGGGATTTAACCTGACCTATGAAAATCCCAAGATCTCCCAATTGATGTTTTATTTTAGCATGTGCTGCTTTAAATGTACTTGGGCAGACTACTTCCATTGCGCAACCACCCTTTATATTTAATATCATGGCAGCACGCTTTGAAATAACTTTACCTTCAGTATAAATAGTCATTAAAGGGGCTTCTGCCTCATC
The DNA here is from genome assembly GCA_036159515.1 of Bacteroidota bacterium. Classification (GTDB taxonomy): domain Bacteria; phylum Bacteroidota; class Bacteroidia; order Flavobacteriales_D; family Parvicellaceae. The sequence goes on from JAYYEV010000095.1 coordinate 23,988, forward strand.
ATTAAACAAGGGAATATCCATTCCAAAAAACTGCCTATACCATTTCCAAGCATTTTCATGGTTTGGTACACCTACTCCTATATGTTGTATTCCGTGTATGGTGTAACTCATGACTTTACCCTTTCCACATAAACTCCCTTTTGTACATCTACCTTGATTTTATCACCCGTATCAATAAATAAAGGAACCCTAACTTCTGCCCCTGTATCAATAGTTGCAGGTTTCATGGTATTTGTTGCAGTGTCTCCTTTAATACCAGGCTCCGTGTAAGTTACTTCTGCTTCTAAAAATTGAGGTTGTTCTACTATCAAAGGCATCTCTTCTTCCGCATGAAAAATGATGGTACATACCATACCCTCTTTAAGGAAATCAGGCTTATCAATCATATGACCTTCAACAAATATTTGCTCAAAATTTTCAGTGTGCATGAAATGGTAACCGGTTCCTTCAATATACAAGAATTGATAAGGTCTATTTTCAATTCTTACCGTTTCAATTTTATGTCCTGCGGGAAAAGTATG
>JAYYEV010000096.1:0-2518 GCA_036159515.1 Bacteroidota bacterium
TGGATACTTTTCAGTATCTTTAAAACGGTCTAATACAGACATAATTGGTCAAATAATTTCTATAGTTTTAGTTTGTCAGACTAGCTGACTTATCTAGCCTATCAAAAGGGAACATCGTCGGCCACTTTTTTCTTAACATAACTTTTCTTTTTTTCTGTTTCCTTTTTACCTACGATTTCTTTTATTTCTTTATCTATCTTTTCTTCTATCTCTGCGTTTTCTTCTTTTTTACCGTGGAATTGGTACTGCATTGACCTTACTCTTACTTTATATTGATTTCTTCTATTACCATCTTTATCAATCCAAGTCTCAAATTTTAAAGTTCCACCAAGAGAAATAGCTCTCCCTTCATAAATAAATCTCATTAATCTCTTAGCGTCATCTCCCCAACTTTCACATTTAAAACCAAGACTATCTTGCCAAGTATGACCTAAAGCTTTTTGTGGAGGTGCTTTAAGCATCATTCCAAAATTAAATGCATCTTCACGAACTTGATCAAAAATGTAACCTACGTTTCCAGCTAAAACAATTTGATTAAGATTTATAGGCATTTTTAGACTTTCTAGGGGCTGTGTGGGGACAACATACATTTTTCCATCTTCATGCGGATAAAGTCTGCCATTAATTAATATGTGAGTGCCCTCTGCATATCTACCAGCTGCACAACTATCTTGAGCTGCAAAGCTAGGCACAAGAAATATAGGAACTGGAACAGGTCTTTTACCACCAGTAGGAGGTATTTCGAAAAGCATGGTTCTAAAACCACGTTCAGTTGTAGAGTCGCCTTTGTATTTGGCACAAATAGTTATGTTGTTCATGATGTTTTTTGATTTTCAAATCGATTATGCATGATTCTTGCGATGTTTTCAAGACCTTTAGTAGCATGACATCGTAGTGCTATGAAGCCATCTTGTAATTTATAGAGCTCTTCGTTAGACATGTCTTCTAACTTCTCTTTTTGTTTAGATTTTTGGTTCATAAGGTTCATACTGGCGGTTCTACTATACTTGTATATCTTAATATGACAATAGAGTGTTTTGTACTATTACTAATTATGATGAACTCACAACAAGGATTAAGTGGAAGAGATAGAGATATCGATGAATTTATAAAACAAGAAAAAGATAATCCTAATTTTAAAGATATGTTTAAAAAAATTATGGAAGGAGGTTCTTCAACAAAAAAAGTAGAAAATTTTCTAGGAGGAAATCAAATGATGGCTATGCATGATTATCAAAAAGATCCTGAATTAAGAAAAAATCTTATGGAGATAATTAATACTCCAGGATACGACCCTGATTCAGTTAGAGAAGCACAAAGACAAATAATCCGTATGAATCAAGGTTTACCAAGATTTCCTGGGGTCTAATGATCAATGTTTTCCAAGCAGTACAGAGAAAGATATAAAGATGCTTTGAAGCTACAACGGTGGCCGTTAGTAGATACTGCTAAGATGGAAAAAGAAAAAAAGGAGAAAGCTAGGCAAGCTAGGTTAAGAAGGCTTTATGGTCTAAAAGATGATGAACAATTAAAGACTTAATTTTTTCATAATTTCATCAATAATACTTATATTTATATCCATAAAAGGTGGAACTATACCTAATAATCTAAGAAGTCCATCAACAAATAAAGCTAATGTAGTGAATCCAAGAGCCATACTTATCATGGTTGCTTCTCTATTGTGCTTACGCATTGACTCTTCATCAATACGTTTAGCCTCATTTACTGCATATTTAATTAACTGATCAACTTCTTCTTTGGTGTAGAACTGACCAATTTTTCCGAATTTGTAATCAGATAAAGGTAATTGAAGATCTTTTATGGTCATAGAATTCCTTTTTAAAAAATTGTACTCTTTATATTTTTTATATCAATGGGTTTCCATCCAATTTTTTCCCTCCCTAACTTCACCTGTTAAGGGGCACTTGAGATTAAAATACTCACCAGATTTTCTAAAACAATCTACCGCAAGTTTCTTGTATAGACTTACATGTTGAGGTTTTACTAGAGCCTGGATTTCATCATGTATGTGAGCAACAAATGCATAGTGAATACCCCAACGTAATTTGTTTTCTTTTAAATCCTCATAAAGAATACATGTTGCCTTTTTCACACACAGACTACCTGTAGATTGTAGCAATTGATTCAAAGCTGAATGTCTAGATCTTATTTGTAGATGTCTTCCGTCAATCCCTATTAGGAATCCTCTATCTAATACTCTTTCATCAACTTTGTCTTTTAATTTTTTTATAGCTGGTAAGTTTTTATAAAAAGTTTCAATTGTTTCTCTTCCTAGATCTTGTTGATCATATTGTCCTAAACTTGGATCAAGTATTGTACCTAATTTTTGTGCACCAGCCCCATACAGAACTGCGTAAATTAGTGTTTTTGCTTGTTCTCTTATCCGTTTTTCTATTGTTCCTTGACCATCATATATTCCAAACAATTTGGCGTTATGAGTATGAATATCAAAACCCTCCGTACTAACTAATTTTGCATATTCTCCACCATCAAAATA
>JAYYEV010000097.1:0-18457 GCA_036159515.1 Bacteroidota bacterium
TCATCATTTAGATTGCAACTGGAAAGATGGTGTATATCATTTAGCCAATTTATTTCTCGACTATGAGCCAGGTATTCATTACACTCAATTTCAAATGCAGGCGGGTACCACAGGAATTAATACCATTAGAATGTATAACCCCATAAAGCAATCAATAGATCATGATCCTGAGGGATTATTTATAAAAAAGTGGGTTAATGAGTTAAAAGATGTTCCTGAGGAGTTTATTCATGAACCTTGGAAGATGACTGAACTTGATCAAGTTTTTAATGGTATTAAATCAAATTATCCAAAACCTCTAGTCGATTTAACAGACGCAGGAAAAAAAGCAAGAGCAAAAATATGGGGATTTAGAAAAAGTAAGGAAGTAAAACTGGAAGTTAATCGTATCGTTAAACTACACACCAGAAATAACTAAAAAACTTGGAGATAAAAGGATTTCAGTTCTTTATCTAGACTTTTAGCCTTACTGTCTGTAATTGAATCCAAAAAATCCCAAAAATGAATACTGTGATTTTTGACCTTAGTATGAGCCAACTCGTGTAGGATAACGTAATCGATTAAATAGTCGGGTAAACGCATCACTTGTAGAGAGAGATTTATGTTATTTTCACTTGAACAACTCCCCCAACGTGTTTTGGCATTATTAATTTTTACCTTGTTATAAGACAAACCGTAAGTTTTTGCTAGTTCTTCTACTCTATTCGGCAGATATGATTTAGCCTCCAATCTGTATGTTTTTTCAATGGCATTTACGATAAAGTCTTGCACATCACTTTTTAGGATATTTTTATTTTCTGGGATTTTTACAACTAAATGATTTTCAGTATAATTATATATAATTATATCAATTTTAGATTTAATTAATTTTAATGTGTGATACTTCGTCTTATATGGCGTATTCCAGTTAAATACAGTCTGCCTGTCTTCAAACTGTTTCATTTGAGTAACATGCTTTTTTATCCATAGTTTTTTTAATACAACAAATTGTTTTGCTTGCCGAAATGAGTTTAATCTTGGAACAGCAACACGAACCCCTTTAAATGGCCTGATACTAATGTTTATTTTTTTGGCTTTTTCACTTCTGTAAAGTGTGATGGGAATTCCATCTAAATTTAATTTCTCTTCGGAAGGCATAAAGCACTATAAATGAAGGCCACACTCTGTTTTAGGACTATTATTCCAGCGCCCTTCTCTACCCTTTCCAGGAACTGTACAGTGTTCACAACCTATGGAAAAATACCCTTTTGAAATGAGTGGGTGAAAAGGCAAATGATGGTCTTTGATGAAATTCTCTCTTTCATCTTGTGTCACATCTAAAAGTGGATAAAACTTAATCATCCCATTTCTTTCTTCAAATACATCCAGAGTAGATCGGTTGTCACTTTGCCAACGCATTAAACCAGAAACCCAAACTTTATACGATTCTTTTATTTTTTCTAAAGGCTCCACCTTATTTACAGAACAACACAAATCAGGATCTTTAGTCCAGGTCTGATCATCAGTGGTGAATTTATGTTTCCATTCTTCTGCCGTTATGCTTTTTACATTTAAGTCGTATAACTGAATCAAATAATCTTTATAAATGAGTGTTTCTTTAAAATGATATCCAGTATCAATGAAATAAATCAATTGTGATTGGTTGACATCAGAGAAAAACTTGAGCAGCATCGCAGAAGTGGCCGCAAAAGAAGAAGTCAACATGATTTCATCGGTAGAAAAATCATCATATAAAGATGCAATACGCTGATGAACAGAAAGATTTCGGTACTTCCCATTCAAATCCTTAAGTTGATCAGGAAGAATGCTTTCTTTTGTTAAATCTTGATTAATTGACATAATTATCGAGTTCGTTTTCTATGAAATCACTTATGTCATTCATCCTCCTTTTGTCACTAGGATGGGTACTGATTATTTCTGGAACATGAACTCCATGTGAGGACATCTTTTCCCAAAATGTAATGGCCTCAGTTGGCTCGTATCCCGCTAATTTCATAAAAACCAATCCCATTTTATCTGATTCGGTTTCATGAACTCTGCTAAATTTCAACATGCCCAACTGTGAAGATCCTAGAAATACCATATTGAAAATAGAATTGGTTTGCTCATTACTTTCATTATTAAGTCCAGATAAATCATGAATTCCCGCAATGGCCAATTGCTGACTCATTCGTTCATTACCATGCTTAGCTATGGCGTGAGCAACTTCATGTCCCATTACAGCTGCCAATTGATCATCATTATCTGCTAAATCAATTAAACCAGTATAAAAACACACCTTACCACCAGGCATACACCATGCATTAAGCGTAGGATCATCTACCGTTATAAATTCCCATTTAAAACCCTCTATTCGTTGACTGTATCCATTTTCTTCTAAAAACTGAATGGCTGCATTTTTAATTTTGTTACCGATTACAACTATCCTTTTAGCACGCTGATCAACTAGGGACAGCAGATTTACACTATCCTTAAAATTGGCATACTGCAAAGCAGCCATGTCAATCAAGGTTGTTTCATTTAATAAATGCAGTTGTTTTCTTTGAGATATAGGTACTTTGGAGCAGGAACAAAACAGTATAGTAAAAAATACCAAGGTAGCGTACCGCATCTAGAGTATTTTAGCGCTAAGTCCCGCGTCGAGTAATGCAGAACAAATGGGTTTTAACGTCGAAAACTCACCCCTTTTTATCATGCATTTTCCGTTGTTGTGTACTATCCAAGCACATTGTTCGGCCTGTATGAAATCGTGGTCACAATATTTACAAAGCATGTTGATAACATGATCAAAAGTGTTTACGTCATCATTATACAAAAGCAACTCACTTTGTTCTACGGCAACTTGCTTTTCTACAATTTCTTCTTGGAATTGATGATCTATACTCATACGTAACAAACATATTAAATAATCTGAATTATTTAAAAGAATTTAAAACTTTATCCAGTGTAGTAGGCACACCATCTTTAAATACAACAATTCTAGCTTCAGTCAGGTTCTCCATTCTACATGCATTTTGATCTGTTATAGCTTCCTCATACGAATTTCGACTTTTAGATAAATAAATTATTTCATCTCCTTCCTTATACGACCTGATTTCTAATTGCTTAAGATTTTCAAATGCAATGGAGACTTCAGCTGGAAGATCATTTTGATAACTTCCAAGATTAACTTTAAATTCATAATTGAAAGCAAAGTCATCTCTATTTGATTTCAGCACTGAAACATTAACTAAACCTGCTGAATTAGCTGTTTTTTGAGCCTCTAAAGCTTCAGCCCTAGTATTGAATTTCTTACTAAAGAATTGTTTTCCGTCTTTTCTTACTCTTGATCTTATGTTCAAGTCACGTAAATTTATAAATGACTGTGCAATGGAATTCGATGTAGAATCATTATATGTTCCAAAATCTAGATAATAAAATTCAGGATTTTGATATTCCACTATTCGATCTGGATTGGAAGATGTAGCCTGATCTAATGAAATGGATCTACCATCATTGTAGGCAATGATAAAAGCATCGGCAATACCTTGGTCGATAAGAGAAGCTTTTTTCCTACCAGCGTCTTCAATTGAATTAAAAATACCAGTAGAATATTTATATAATCCATTGTAACTATTAAGCACAAGTGGAGAAACATTCAATTCATTGTCATTAGTAAGAGGCTTTGAAAAAGCACCTACTTGAACAGAGAAAAACACCCCTTCAATGGTGTTTGCAGCAGTTGCAGAGGCTATGTTTTCATCTGTTAAATTAGAAGAAACATCTTCATTATTCGCAGTAGGTTGAATAATTGGGTCTGGAGAAATAATTGTATTTATTGAAGATTCCATAGCTCTAGCTTCGCTTAACGTAATTCGACTCCCATTGTTTAAAGCGACTACAAATGCGTCTCTGTAACCTAAACCTCTAACTTGATTTTTCGCTGAATTAGCTACATTATAAGAAGTAAAATAGCCTACTCTATACCTTGTAATATCATCTCTTACTTTTTCGGCACTAATCGGAGCAAATCCTTTAAATAAATCCTGAGGTATGGGATTTCTAAAAGCACCCACTTGAACCTTATAAATCAATCCATCTGGAAGTTTAGGATTTATGGGTATAGGGTTATCGTCGCTGTAAACAGAAACTTCTTCTTCAGTAAAAGCAATGATGTCAGAAGTAACTTTAGATGGAGGTACATATGTGTTTGATGTTATTTCTCCTTTTGCAGGCACAAATTCATTAATTGTAGAGGTTTCATCTACCGTTTCATTTTCTGTGTCGTTTAATTCCCTTTTTTGATTCTCTTCCACATCTTCATTGGGTGGAAGTTCTTCTGCAATTTGATCTATTAATTCTTCTGCTTTACCAGAAATAGCCAATGCTCTAACTTGAGTTGCTGAAGTGGAATCTAAACTTGACAATATAATTTCTTGTTCGTCTTCTCTAATCCTAATTTCACCATCTAACGAATCAATGGATATGATAAGTGCATCCGCCAGACTCTTTTTCTTTTTGGCTTCTCTTCTGAATTCATCTCTATCCGATAATAAATCTGCTTTTTTTATAGGATTCTTTTCTTTTTTTGCTTGTTGATCAAGAGCATCTGCTTTCGCGTCTAATTGTCGGCTCATGTTTTGATAAGCCCTTTGATCATTTAATTTTTTGGACTTCTCCACTTCAAGTTTATTTAACGACTTTTGCTTTTCATTGTAAGATTTAAACTCCTCTGTTCCAGCCACATAAGATATATCTTCGTTTTCAATGTTTTCAGCTATTGAAATGTCCTTAACCATAGCTTCCTCCAGTGATTTATATTTTTTAGCTTTAGAAGCGTAATCATCTGCTTTTAGTTGTTCTTTTCTAGCTAATTGATCATATTGGTCAGCCTGAACTAATGCTTTTTCTCTATCTTTTTTAGACATATTTTCCGACTCATTTCTGAGTTGTGTAGACTTATTTCGATAATCAATGGCTTTATTAGATGAAGCATTGGACAAGGCATCTAATTGCTCAGATTGTTTTTCATTATTACCTTGAACGGTTTTAGCAAGCGTTAATTTATCATCTGAAAAATTTTCAACGATGGCCTCACTGTATAATTTATTGGACTTTTGATAATATGCAATAGCGGTATTTTCAGAAGAAGTTGCTTGCTCAAGCAGATTTGCTTTTTTAACAGGGTCTTTTTCGTCATTAGCTTCTTCCCTAAGTTTTAGTGCTTCATCTGCTAATTGTTCAGCTGAATTTTGAAATGCTACAGCTTGATTGTAGTTAAAATTATCGGAAGATAGTAAAGAAGCTTGTTGTTTAGATGCATTCGCCTCTTCGTTTAACTTATTTATTTCTGCTTGATTCACTTGGGCTACGTCAGAAGCCATCTTCAGCTGAGACTTGGCCTTTTTCTTTTCTATTTTATTAATTTTCTTATCTACTTTTTCTACTAATTTTTCATTAACAAGATCTGCTTTTTGCATTTCTAACGTTTCCTGCTGAATACTTAATTGGTCTACTTTTTCAATGGATTTTTGATTTCTCTCTACCATTGACCTACCGGATGGATCAGAAATGTTAGACAGATTAACCATTGGGTTATCATCAGCAATTACAGCTACTTCAAAATTTTGAGGTTCTTGATTAGGGTCAAAAGATTCACCATTTATTTTTTGAGACTGCACTTTGGAGGGGTCAGTAGATATAGGGATAGTAATTGGAGAATTCTCAATAAGTTCAGTTGCTTCTTCTTGCTCTTTAACAACTTGATCTACTGCTGAATTAGTAGATGTTTCCCTAACTTCTGAATTGGATTCGGATGGATACTTTTCTTGAACATCTCCCAAAAGATTATTTGCAGTCTGCTGATCGTCAATAGCTACCATTTCAAACTGATGAGCTTGCTTTAATAAATCATCTTTTTCATCAGGTGAAGTTCTTGGATCATTCGCTTTTTGTCTAAGAGAAGAAGCCTTTTCTTTTTGTTTATTAGCAGACTCCATGTAGAATACAGCACTTAAATAATCCTCATCTGATTTGGCATTTTCCGACAGTTTGGCTGTTTCTTTTTCAAAAACCTCATCGTTATATTCTATTTCATTTTTATTGATGTCTTCATAAGCTCGAACAACTTCATTTTCCTTACGATCTAGTTCATCTGATTTTTGATTAATCTGTTGATTAATTGACTCTATTTTATTTGGATTAGTTGTGGATTTCAACTCACCTTCTAGTGCAGAAATTTCTGATTTTAAATCCACTATTTCTTCTTTATTTTTCTCCAACATTTCAGAAGATTGTTGGGAATTTTCATTGTTATAACTTATCAAATTTTGAGAAACATCCTCAAAATCCTCTACTTCTGTAGTTGTATTTTCTAATGCGGTACTAACTTCGTTGTATTCTTCGAAATCACCTTCTTCAACAAAATCAGAAACCAATGTTTCTTCATTCGAATTAGATGAAACATCACTAGTTTTTCCCAAAGCTACATCCTCATTAGAAGTCAACGCCACAGTTGAAAGTAACTCCTCATTTTTATCTAAATAATCTGTATTAATTTGATTACTTAAATTCTCTACTTCTTCTGTATCTATATTCTCTTTAACTTCAATTTCATTGTATTCATCGGAAAGTTGAATCGCTTCCATTAAGTCAGCTTCATTAACAAATTCTTTTCTTTCTAATTCCGCATTTTCATATAGCCTAAATTGTTCTTCTACCAGCAGCTCAGTTTCTTTCACCTTTTCTTCTAAATCCGTAATGTTTTCTTCTATTATTACTTTGTCCTTTTTCTTCTTAGTAAATTTCAATGCCTCTTTTTCCTTATCAATTTGATAAATCATACTTTCTTGATCAGCTCTAAGTGATTCCGCTTCTGATAGGTAACCATTTGCTTCATTTTCTTTCTTTTTGGCTTCCTCTTGTATTCGCTGAATTGGGGTGGTTATTTCTTGGTTTTGAAGGTCATCAATCAAATCCGTAAAGGCTGTTACATCAGTACCGTTTTCTTTGGCATTCGTAAGCTCTTTATTTAATTCACTTAATTTATCTGCTTCTGTCTTCTTTTCATTTAGTGCAACATCATATCTACCAGCTATGTGTAGGCTTTGTTCCGATTCATTCAATAATACTTGAGATTTTTCTTGATTAATTTTAGCTTCTCTGAACAAGCTATCCTTTGAAACAGAATTTCCCGTTGAATTGGCTTTTTGAACAAGTAAATCAGCTTTTCTTGCCATTTTTGAAGCTTCATTAGCTTTGTGTTCAGCAATGGATTTTGACTTATTACTCAACATCTCAATCTCATTCATTTCGTTTTTGTTCTTCAAAATATTTTGCTGATTTTGAGCTATTAAATCATCCACATTTGAAACGTCAAGTTCATTTGAATCCAAATCAATTTTTTCTTCCGCAATTTCAACTGGATTAAGTATGCTGTCTGGAATTTTGTCAAAATTTACTTCTGGATCAGCCATTTCCTTTACTACTGTAGCTAATATAGCTGCCTCATCGACAACTTGTTGATCAAATTCATTTAAAATAACCAGCGTTTCATTTCCGTTTTTATCCACTAATTCTATTTCTTGTTTCAATGCTTTTAATCCGTCTTGTGGTGGAACGGTGACAAGACCTGCATGTATCTTTTCACTTAAAGGTGTTTCTACAATAAATTTATACTTTCCAGCACTTGGTAATAAGATGGTGTAATTCCGATCATCGTTCACTGTGTAAACACCAATTAATTTGTTGTTAGCAACATTCTGGACTTTAATGGAAGCTTTAAAGTCGCTATCATTTATTAAGTTTTTAAACTCTCCTGCAATTATTACGTTTTGAATGGGCAATAACTGTACCTTCACATTATACACATCTATCTTTCCCCCATCTGAAGCTCTTTTGGATGAAAAGAATGCATTTTCATTATTGTCATCCACTATGTAAAGTATGTCATCGTCTGTCGAATTAATCTTGTAATCTAAATTGTAAACAGGACCGAAATTGTTACTTGAATAATCATAGCTACACCTAAAAATATCATATCCTCCCATAGAGTTATGACCTTTGGACGAAAAGTAAAATGATTTTCCGTCAGGATGTAAGTAAGGAAAATTATCATCATAAGGGGTGTTTATGCTTTCAGGTAATCGAATGGGTTCCGACCAGTCACCAGTGGACATTCTTGTAACCATATACAGATCGAGGCCTGTTTTACCATCTTTCCCATAACTGGAAAAAAACAATTTATCTTGACCTGACGGGGGAAAGTAAATAATGGATTTATAATCTTTTTTTTGGTCAAGTTTTGATTGGAAAAGATCTGCAACTAAAATCCTTCCACCTATTTCATCTAGATTATAACTATACTGGAATTTATCTTCAGCTGTTGAAGTTTTGTCAACTACGATTAAGTTTGACAAGTTACTCATGAGGGATTGACCACTTTGACACATAGACATATACATATCTAGCTGGAGAGATTGAGCTTGTTTTGGATCTGCTAAGGATTGGTATTTCTCATATAATGAAAGGGCGTCACTAAATAGATAATTGAAATGTTGTGCTCTTGCTAAATAGAAATAAGCTTGTGGATCAATATTTTTATCTTTTAATGCTTTCCTAAGGTAGCCAATGGCTTTAGTTTTATCAGCATATTTAAACAGAGCACATACTCCATACTTAAAATTAAATTCTGAATTATTCTTCGTACTCAAAAAATGTAGCATGTGCGGTTCTGCTTCAACAAATGATTTTTCTTCAAATAAGGTATTGGCGTGTTTTAATCTATCTTCTTCGCTATTGAATTGTTGAGCATTAGACATAAATCCATTGATAATGCAAAAGAGCGTGATATAGAATTTTAAATTATTCAATGTTTTTAGCCTTTTTTAGCTTAATAGTCATCTTATTTTCTGTACCTTTTAATAAACGCTCGATATTTTTTTTATGCGTAATGATTACCAAAATGGAAATGGAAATGGAGAAGTAAATTAAAGATGGACTATTTGACTTGAGTACGAAAATGGTAAAAATAGGGAAGAAAAAAGCAGCTGTAATGGCTCCTAGTGAGACAAAATTTGTTATCAAAAAAATAACTAGAAAGATTATAACACATCCTATTGCGGCTTGAAAATTAATAGCCAAAATGATACCCATTAATGTAGCCACACCTTTACCGCCCTGAAATTGCTCATATAAAGGAAAAACATGCCCTAACACTGCACTAATTCCTACTGCTAATTGCATATTTATCAAAACTTCTTGAGTCAATGTGGCCGTAAAAAAATAAGTGGTGATTAATTTGACAGAAGCCCATCCTTTTAAAATATCCATAAATAATACACTAAAACCAGCCAATTTTCCAATTACTCTGAATGTATTGGTAGCACCTGCATTATTACTACCATAATCTCTAACATCAACCCCAAAAAACCATTTACTAACCCAAATAGCAGACGTAATCGACCCTATAAGATAGGCTAACAATACAGCTGTAATATTATTGAATTCAAATATTTCTTGCATATTAATCCATATATGAAGCCTTAAACGGAGCTACTAATTTTGTTGTTCCTAACATAAATTGAAAATCTTCTTGGTCTTTTACTTTAAACTTGGTTTCATCTTTTTTAGTTTCAGAGATAATGGTGTTAAACTCTTCATTTGAGCTGTACACTTGCATTAACCCTCTCTTGTAATTGAAATAATAATAATTCTTATCATCCAACTGTAAATAGATCGTAATATCGTTACCAGTCATCCTCTTAGATATTACAATTTTTCCTTTAACGTATTTCATAACCTGTCTTTTACTAATGTTAGCAATACCTAAATCACCGAATGATACAAACGCTTTTTTATTTGCGTCCCATCTAAATCGGACATCTCCAAAATAAAATGGAGCTTCTAATTTTTCTGGATATTTTTTTATTTTCCTATTTATAAGTAATTCTGAAACCATATCATCTGCCATATCTGTCCCTACTAATTCCCGAAGAGCCTTTTCATAATATGAGTTGGAAGCATCTAAAATTCTTAAATCGGGAAATTCCTCTATGGCCTTACTTAATTTATCTAGAGCTTGTTCACTAAATGGAAATCGAATTATGGTAGAAGTTTTAAAATCAGTTGACCAATTTTTTGGATTAAACTTAATTTCTCCTGTTGGTTCTAGCACTACTTGATCTAAATCTACCCCCATTTCAAAAGGACCATCCGCCTTAACTCTACAGCTTTCCGTATTAATAGATGCATACGTACCTGGAAGTTTGTAATTGGTTAATTTATCTTTGTTGGATAATTGATATTCCTTGCGTTGTTTGTTATAGGTTAAAAAACCGGTTGCATTCAACATCGATAAATGTCTGGAATTTGATTTTTTTCCTAAAAATGAACCATACAAAGAAATAGAGTCAGTGGTATTAAACACCATTCCTGAAAAAATTCTATCTGGATCGTCATCATTACTTACTGTATCTTTTACTACAGGGATAAATATGTTGTTGGGATCAATATTTGCGGTAAACTCTACCCATTCTTGAGGAATATTCTTACAAGAGTGATTAATTTTTGTTACCCCACTAAACTCTAGGTTAGGATTGGTTGATGCCAAGTGAACTTCTCCATAAAAATCGTACTTAGGGCTAATCTTAAAGTTTTTATCTTGACTAATAGTAGCCGTACCAAAAGTTTGATCCGTTGTGTCAGGTTGTAACTTGGAAAAAAAGATACTTTGAACTTGTTCATTTTCATCCACAAAATCATATGTACCAGAAGCTACATAATCATGTCTGGTGTTCACTTCAATTTCGGCATCATATATTTTGTAATATTTGGACACGTCATTAGTATATAAAACTGCATTTTTTAGTGTTTCTATTCTTGCCTTACGTCTTATTACCATATTTCCACTATCAGGTACTATTCTTGTATCTGCAATTTTCACAAATGGAATTTTAGTACAAGTAATTTTTTTTCTTTTTACATCAAACCTAGCTTTTGGAGATCCAAAATTTAAAGAATCCTGATCTGGATGTATGGAATAAAAGTTGGAAACCGCTAAGTCTAAATCGGTATCTATGTTTATATCAGCACTAGCTTGTTTGCTGTTTTGCATTTCAAGGTCATCATTATCCATATACCAATTAAATTGGTCCATGTAACATATATATTGGTTCTCAGGAAAAGTAACAAATGCTTCTCCAGAATTTGACTTAAACTCTCCTATCCTCTCTGTAAAGTCAACTCTAGCATTTAAATTCTGTGTTTTAAAAGAAAGTTCATCTAAACTTTGGTCTTCAGAAACCAATCTAAACTCAGCCGTATCGGCTAGAATAGCGTCAGTTTCATAGGTATATTCGTATGATTGCACTTCTCCTTTTCCAAAACGCATAATCCCATTTCCCTTGATACCTTCAAAATCTAGGGTTAATTCACCTATCAAGTCTGCATCATCATCATCAAAAAACACAAAATGTTCTTCTATGGACTTAGCCTTTAGGGTTTTATCATTTGGCAAATAAGAAATCCTACAATCTTTTCCAACGACCTTAGGGATTTGAGGGTCTTTTTCTTGTTTTTTGTTTTCATAAGAATGGGCAATAGCTCCTACAGAATCTGGATAAAAAGTAATATCATCAGACATGGCAGTTGAAGTATAAAACTCAATTGAACCTGACCCTTTTAAACCTTCATTAGAAAGCCTTATTTGATCATCATAATTAGCTACTTGGCTGTAAATACGATAACCAGCTTCTGGAGTTTCCCGAATAAAGCCCAATGAGTAATCTTTTTGAATTGAAAGTTCTTCTTCAAAGTCTGGGAAAATTCCTCCAGACTTGAATAATCCATTTAACGATAATCCGGCATTTTCGAAGTCATCTAGGCTATCCATCATAAAGGGTTCAACGATAAACATAAAGGTATCTCTCGTATAAAGTCCTCTCTGAATAGATGGATCATCATAATAAACAAACGACTTGGTATTGGAAAAAAACTTAGGATAATCATGCATTGAAGTATCAACACCTGATTTATTCAAGGAGTCATCAATTTCAATGTAACCTACTAAAGACTCAAGAATAGAAGGGGACTGAACCAGTTGACCCTTTCGTTTGCCCTCTTTGTAGTCAGCCCAAATCAACATAGAGTCACATTGAGTCATGTTGAGTTTAAACTCATCATATAAAAATGAAAAACCATTTCCGAAATACTGTGTTTTTCCTGCTGTAATTAACCCATCAAAGTTCATGTCTCTATTCTTTTTGACTCTGATTTGATTTCCAACAGGCTTTATCCAAACCTTATTGGCAGAACTCAATAATACTCGGTCTATTCCATTTATGTTCAAATCATATGAAGATAAACTTAAACTGGCATTATTTTTTGCATTTGATGAAATGATCAATACATCATAATCCTGTTTACCTGCTCTATTCTCTATGTAATTAAATAGTTTTTCAGAACAGGTAACTAGTTTTCTATCGTCATCGTAGTTTATAAACCCATATTCCGTTAACTTAAATAGTAAGAACTGGATGTCTTGAACTGTTTTTCTAAAATAATTTGCAAGCGCAGTTACAGGAAACACAGTTCCACCATATTCAATGGTGAAGTTCTTAATCTTAACCAAGGGATTACCCGTATTACCAGTGAGATCGTCAAAAATACGTTGATCAAAAAAGTTTAAAGAGGCAAACTGTGCTCTGTTATCTGATGCCAACGGAAGGGGTTCAAAATTTATAATTGGATCACCTAGTTTCCAAATCATAGATTGAGGATACATATCCAATCGGTGGTAACTATTGTAAAAGGGGGCAGCAGAAATTCCATCATCTCCTCTTGTTAAGGTCAATGTTTTAATGGATTTTGCATATTTAAAAGTTACAGCAGGGTGTGTAACCGAATCTTGTTCAATGTAAAATTTGACTTTTGCTCTATCTGAGGAAATTTCTTCATCATTTATGATAAAATTTATAGATTCTGCATACAAAAACCCTTTATCCTGATAATTAAAAATTACACGAGCTAAATTATCAATTGATCCAGCTCCAATTAAATTTCTGCCTCTAATAGTAAATCCACCATCATAGTCTACATTAGGAAAAACATCTTTAATAAGCAATCTCTTATCGTAGGATTCAAAACTGGGGTATTTCACTTTTTTATAACCTAAATTTGAAATTACTTTCTCGCTTAATTTACCCAAAACTGGATCAGCAAAATAGTTACTGTAAAAAAGTGCAGAGTCAGAGTTGAAAGAAGTACTTTTAAGAGTGATATTATAATTTTTCAATTGGGCATACACCTTGTCTTTATCCAACTTCGCTCTTTGCCAATCTATTTTACCTCCCTTACCTATCCAAATGGCTTTTAGTGGATAAAAATCGCCTGATGTGTTGTAAATAACAGAACTATCATTCTTTGAAAAACACTTTAAATCGATATTATTAAAATGAAAAATAGGTTCTTTTTCGTAGGAAATATTAAAATCTCTAGTCGAAGTTTGCCATACTGTAGATCCGGGTGTTAATGAAGCTACATATATTGAGTTGTCCTTAAAGAAATATTCTGAAAATTTTAAAAAATCTTTTGTTCTTTTCTTTTGTTTGATGTTTAATACTCGGTCTAAAGTGGATTGCCATTGTTCAAACTTTTCTTCATTTAGTCCAGATTGAGCAAAAGATAAAATAGCATTAAAATAGGAGACATATTCGATATTTGGACTTAATTTTTTTTCTCCCATCGCATTTAATGTGGCGTAAACATGTGCTTTTATATCTGGTGTAAAAAATGGCCCAAACCAGAGGGGTTCAAATGTTTTCACATAATTTTTAGCATACGACTTATCTACATTGCCAAGAAAGGATTGAACTTCTTTTAGAAATTTTTCAGGCTCTGGTGTAAAACGGACATATTGTGATGAAATATGAGAACAGGATAACAGAAAAACAAAGATTATTGTAATTTTCTTAAGTGTCATTTTTGGCATATTTTAAAATTAGAATTGCCCAGTTATTTTCTAAATTTGAATATAGTGGAATTAATCCACTTCTAGATGAGAATTGAACTAAATCTGGTAAATCTTGTTCGTAAAAACCAGACAAAACAATGGATGTGTTGTCATTAGAAACTCGTAACAAATAATCCCACTGAGACATGATTGTGTTTTTATTTATGTTAGCAAGTATCAAATCATATGCCATGTTTGGGATAGACTCGCCAGACCCATGTATGAATTTAATTTGTTTACAATTGTTTATCCTACCATTTTTAATGGCATTTTTTACAGCAAGATGATCAATCTCAATTGAATCTATCAAACTGGCTTGTAACTTTTCCGATAAAATGGATAAAACTCCAGTACCAGACCCAAAGTCTAGTACCGCCTTATTTTTAGGTGGATTATCCAATAAATAGGAAGACATTAACCTTGTTGTTTCGTGATGGCCTGTCCCAAAAGACATTTCAGGGTCAATGATAATTTCATAATCATAATTAAACTCTTTATGAAATGAGCTCCTAATGACGCAAGAACTAGAAATAACAACAGGGTCAAACGAGGACTCCCATTTTTCATTCCAGTTTTCATGTGGATGTTCTCTAAATGTATACGTATGAATTAAATCATTGTGATTTTGTAGAAAAGATAACACTTTATTATTTGGGAAATCAAAAGAAGAAATGAAAGCAGAAAATCCATTTTCGGAATCTACAAAGGATTCAAAACCCAAATCAGCTAACTCCTGTTTTAGTACATCCACAAAAGGATTAAGAACTTTAAAATCAATACTTAACTCAAGGTAATTCAAGAAAATGAATTTGCAATCGACAAAAAAGATTTAGAATCTAATGAAGCACCACCTATTAATCCACCATCAATATCTTCTTGTGAAAATATATCTTTCGCATTTTCTGGTTTACAACTTCCTCCGTAAAGAATGGAGATGTTTTCAGCTGTTTTTAGCGAAAATTGATTAGCAATTGAATCTCGGATATGTTTGTGCATATTTTGAGCATCATCTGGGCTAGCCGTTAAACCTGTTCCTATTGCCCATACCGGTTCATATGCAATAATTATATTTCTGATTTGATTCTCTTTAAGGTGTGTTAATAAATGGTTAAGCTGTTTTGAAACCACATCAAAAGCTCTACCTTCTTCTCTTTCTTGCTGCAACTCACCACAACAAAAAATAGGACTTACATCATGTTTCAAAAGAGATTTCACTTTTTTGAATATAATATCATCCGTTTCGTGAAACATCGACCTTCTTTCAGAGTGTCCAACAATGGCATAATTAACATTCAATGAGGAAAGCATTTCAGCAGAAATTTCTCCCGTAAAAGCACCATTTTCTTCAAAATGAACATTCTGAGCCGAAAGAGAGAAATGGTGTTGTATTTCATTAAAGGTGGATAGATAAATACTAGGTGGAGCGACAATTAACTCTACATCAGAATTTACATCCATGTTATTTATTTCATTTATTAAACGAAATGAATCAGGGTGATTTAAATTCATTTTCCAGTTACCAGCAACAATATTTCTTCTCATAAACTTTATTTTAATACAACTCTTGGGTCCATAATACTATACAATAAATCAGTTAATAGATTTTGAACCATAAAAATAACCTAAATCACTAAGGTAATACCCACAAATACTGGAAGATCATTATTTTTTATCCAAAGCCTCTACCAGATTTTCCACATTGAAAGCAGCATCATTGATGCCATTGTATGATGCTTGAATATTCCCGTTCCAAATGTAAAATACACCCGGAGTATCTCTCTCCCAAGTCAAGACATCATAAAATGTAGGTATATCAAGAATCTGGTAGTGGTATTCATTCCCTGCAAACTCAAAGAATTCAGGTATTTTTTCGATTTCTTCTTCCATAAATAAAATTTCAATTTTTGGGAAATCATCGCTGTAAATTGTGCGTAAAGAATCCAAAGATCTAATAGTAGCCATACAGTGATCACAACCAGCAGCAAAAAAACAGAGCAAGACTTTACCCTTATCTACATATGGAAATTTTACTCCAAATTCAGAAGTAGATTGATCGGGACCTTTTTGTTGTGTTTGGTCAACGGTGTCGATAGTGTAGTTGCCAATATTTATCTCAGCTGTTTTAATAGGAATGAAAATAAAAATGGAAGCTGTTATTAAAATATAGGATATGAACAATGGGCTCCACTTTTTAAATTGGTCTTTATCATGAGTTAAAAATGCATTTAAAAGAAATAAAAGTATAATAGCAATTACATTTTTTATGATTGCTTCTAGAGGAGTCATCGGCAAAAGTGCCCCAAAACAACCACAATTTCCTTGATTACCTGTCAGATAAATTTGAATTAAAAGATGGACAGTGAAAAAAGCAAGCATTCCTATGGTAGCAGGTACAACTATGCGTTTTAAAAAAAACGGTAAGAGTATTAATAACCCTAGTGTAAATTCAAAACCGATTAAAGTTCTTGACAAAAATGCGGAGAATGTAGCGTCAAAACCTAAAGGAACTAATTGCTTTGCTTCAAATGTAGTAATAGAGAAATAGGCAGAAGGATCGTGATAGATTTTAGCATATGCAGATACTAAAAATAAAGCGGATATTAAAATCCTTATCACCCAATTAAAAATCAATTTTGTAGACTGACTCATATCTAATTATTTAAATGAATTAATGCAAATACGCTGTAATTTAACATGTCAAAGTAATTGGCATCAATCCCTTCTGAAATGATAGTTTTACCTTTATTATCTTCTATTTGTTTTACCCTTAAAATTTTCATTAAAATCAAATCTGTAAGAGAAGACACCCTCATATCTCTCCATGCTTCTCCATAGTCATGGTTTTTAGCCATCATAAGATCTTTGGCTTCTTGAATCTTTTTTTGGTAATGTGAAATCACTTCGTCTGCTGGCAATTCTAATCGGTTATCTTTTTCTAAATCCAACTGAATTAAAGCCATTACACAATAATTAACTATTCCAATAAATTCAGGTTCAACTCCTTCATTTACCTTTGATGAACCTGTTTCTTGAATGGTTCTAATTCTGTTTGCTTTTATAAATATTTGATCCGTTAGTGAACTTGAGCGCAAAATTCGCCAAGCCGTACCGTAATCAATGGTTTTCTTTTTAAAAATCTCTGTACATTTGGAAACTACCGTATCAAATTGCAAGGAAGTATCGGGCATAAATAATTCAAAATTAAAAGTCGTGAAAGATACGTATTTAGTTGATAATTACTCCATAAACTGCAAAGGAAATCTAATCGATTTATCAACTCCTAAAATTATGAGTATTGTAAATACTACACCCGATTCATTTTACGATGGTGGCCAATACAATACCATTGAAAAGGCATTACAAAAAGTGGAAATAGATATTTTAAATAATGCTACATTCGTTGATATAGGAGGGTACTCATCTAAACCTAATGCTACACATGTAACAGAAGATGAGGAGTTGAAACGAACAATCCCTGTAATTGAAGCGATTTTAAATAGTTTTCCAGAAGCTGTTGTATCTATCGATACATTTAGGGGAAAAGTAGCAAAAGAAGCTGTGGAAGCTGGTGCAGCCATGATAAACGATATTTCCGCATTTGAATTGGATAAAGAGATGATCAACACACTCCGTTCATATAAAGTTCCATATGTTTTAATGCATATGCAGGGAACGCCTCAAAATATGCAAAAGAATCCTAGTTATAAAAACGTGGTAATTGACATTATTCAATTTCTCAGCAAAAAAATAAGTGAACTAAACTCATTTGGAATACATGATGTCATTGTAGATCCTGGTTTTGGATTTGGAAAAACACTATCTGATAATTATGAGCTAATTGCCAATATAACGTATTTTTCATCTTTAAAACATCCATTATTGGTAGGAATAAGCAGGAAATCTATGATACATAAACTTTTAAAAACCAATACTTTAAATAGTATTAATGGTACAACAGCTTTAAATATGTATTCTCTATTAAATGGAGCAAACATATTGAGAGTTCATGACACCAAAGAAGCCAATGAATGCATTCAGATTTTTAATGAAATTCAAAAATTTTAACAATGAAAATTTCAGTTATAAATACAGGATATTTCAAATTAGATGGAGGCGCTATGTTTGGGGTAGTTCCAAAAAGTATTTGGAGCATAACAAACCCCCCAGACAACAATAATATGTGTAGCTGGGCTATGAGAAGTATGCTTATAGAAATGGATAATCAACTTATTTTGATTGATACAGGAATTGGCAATAAACAATCGGATAAATTTTTTAGCTATTACCATTTACATGGTGATGACTCACTAGAAAAGTCCATAAACAAAGCTGGTTACTCTTTAGATGACATCACAGATGTATTTCTTACGCATCTTCACTTTGATCATTGTGGAGGAGGTGTAAAATGGTTAGATAGAGATAAATTTATTTTAGAGCCTGTTTTTAAAAATGCACACTACTGGAGTAATA
>JAYYEV010000098.1:0-30750 GCA_036159515.1 Bacteroidota bacterium
CCTGCTTGGGAACCTTATAAAATGTATAAGTTGTTTTCTGGAAAGAATAAAAGTGGTGGTATAAATAGTGGATTCTTATCGGAAAAAAAGGAAGTAACTTCATTGAAAGTATAAGTAAATGGATTAGAGGAAATTTGTTTATTCCGGATGCAAGAAAGTTTTGGATAAAACCAGCCAATCAATTTTTGAATCGATATCTTCAAAATCACCCCGTTGATGTCATCATTTCTTCTGGTCCGCCTCACTCAACTCATTTAATTGCACTCAGCCTCAAAAAGAAGTTTCAAATTCCATGGTTGTCTGACTTTAGAGATCCTTGGACAAATATTGATTTTTATAAAGACCTTAAATTAACTAAGACAGCTGACCAAAAACATAGAAAATTAGAAAATGATGTTTTAGTTCAATCTGATATGGTTTTAACCATAGGGACACAATTGTCAAAAGAATTAAAAATATTAGGTGCAAAAAGAGTAGAAATTATTGAAAATGGATTTGATCCCCAAGATTTTTTAGATGATAAAAATTATGAACTGGACGAAAAATTTTCCATTGCACATATTGGTTCTTTTACTCCTTCTAGAAACCACATGGTACTATGGAAGGCGTTGAGTCAATTAGTAAATGAAAAAGAAGAATTTAAATCAAAACTAGAAATTAAGTTAATTGGTAAAGTAGATTATTCTGTTTTACAATCCATTAAAGATTTTGGTCTTGACACCTATTTGAAAAAAATAGATTATGTGTCCCACAATGAAGTAATTAAGCATCAGAAATCATCTAAGTTATTGCTATTAATGGTAAATAACACACCTAATGCAAAGGGAATAGTTACTGGCAAAGTTTTCGAGTATATGGCATCAAAAAGACCCATACTTGCTATTGGTCCAAAAGATGGTGACCTCGGAGAAATCTTAACTAAAACTAATTCGGGACTTGTTTGTGATTACGAAAATGTAGAAAATTTATCATCAACAATTTGGAGTATTTTTAATGATGATATTAAGTTTAAAAACAACATTTCAACGTACTCAAGAATAGAATTAACAGAGAAATTGGCTAATTTACTTAATGAAGTGATATCATAAAGATGGTGAATTTCGAAAATACTGAATCAGCTTTTGAATATCAATCCAAAAAGGAATTACAAAAGGCTTATTTACTTTTTTCATTATTAAAATATCCCTTTTTAGTTAAACTAGGTAGCGTATCAACTGTTATTGCGTTCAAGATGGGGTTGCCCATAAAGTCAATCATAAGAGCTACTATTTTTAGACAATTCTGTGGAGGTGAAACGATAGATGAAAGTAAAGAGAGAATTAGTCAATTAGCTAGATACAATGTTGGAACTATACTTGACTACTCTGTGGAAGGTAAAGAAAATGACAATGATTTTGAGAAAACGAAAAATGAAATAATCCAAAGCATCATTAAGGCCAAAGAAAACAATCATATACCATTCTCAGTTTTTAAAGTCACAGGACTAGGGCCTTCTTCTATCATCCGTAAGGCAAATTATCATAGAGAACTGAACGATAAAGAACAACTAGCCTTAGAGTATATCAAAAAACGTGTTAATGAGATTTGTAAAAAAGCACATGATAATCAGGTTTCCATTTTTATTGATGCAGAAGATAGTTGGTTTCAAGACTTCATTGATGAAATAGCAATAGAAATGATGTTGTCCTACAATAAAAAGTCCGCCATTATTTTCAATACTATTCAACTTTATAGGCATGATCGTTTAGAATACATGAAAAACTTGATCAAAAAATGTAAAGATGAAGGAGTGAAATGTGGTTTAAAATTAGTTAGGGGAGCCTACATGGAAAAGGAAAGGGAACAAGCTACACTTAACGGATATGAAGATCCCATTCATGCCACAAAGGAGGATACGGATAATGACTATAATAAAGCAATAGACCATTGTCTAAATCATATCGACATGGTATCCATTTGTGCAGGAACCCACAATGAATTTAGCGCGAAATACCTAACTGAAAAAATGTCAAAACTGAAATTAAATAATAACGATAACAGAGTATGGTTTGCACAACTTTTAGGGATGAGTGATCACATTAGTTTTAATCTTTCTAAAAATGGATATAATACCGCAAAGTATGTTCCATATGGCCCAATAAAAGAAGTGTTACCCTACTTAATTAGAAGGGCTAAAGAAAATACTTCAGTTGCTGGGCAAACAGGAAGAGAGCTTACTCTCATAAAGAAGGAAATCAACAGAAGAAAGTTAAGGGATATATCGTAATGGTGTTTTGGTATTCTTAATACTTTTAATATACACTCTTATTGAACCAACAAGTATTTCTGCTTCTACGTATATAGGGACTTTATTTTCATCATTAGTCACAAATACATTCATTTTTTCATTGCCCTTAAAAATGGTTCCAGCAATCAACTCAATTTCAAAATGTATACATTCTATTTTTCGATTCTGTTGATCCTTTATTGTTCTTAATCCATTGTAAATTATGGATACGTCTTTGTACAATTCCTTGTCCAATATGAGGTCTAATGGTATGGTATCTCCCTTAGATAATTTTTGAAATGGAATAGCTCTTGCAAAATATACTGAACTAACAATATCAAAACTACATTCTGATATGAACATTGTCTCGTTTTTTTCTAGATTTCTTCTTTTTTCATGAACTTTCGAAGTCAGATTATTGTAATTAAAGTCATAATCATAATTTAAATAAAAATCACCTTCTCGAACCCTTCTTATAAAATGAAGTGGGTCGTGTGTTTCTTTTTCGATGAAACTGGCATATTTATCTCTAACCTTAAAAAACCAATCATAGCTTTTTAGTGTTCTTCCTTTCCCTTCTACATAATAACACGGTTTATTTTTGAATATGGAGTCTCTAACGATAAATCGAACTTTTGCGGCAGAAACCCAATTGTTGCCCATTAAATAGTCTACATCATAAATGAGCTCTTCTCCACCAATAAAGGGAAGGATATCTGGTTTGCATTGAACTTGTCCCCAAAAAGAAAAAGAGACAGAAAATAAAAGTAATAAGAGAGTTTTCTTATTAACTAGGTTCATTAACGATTGCTGAAATTTTAAGAATGGTATTTTCAGGATCCGTGTTTGCACTTACAGTCACAGTCTTATTTTGATTTCCTTTTTGTTTTGCTGGTTTATAAACCACATCTATTTGTCCGGTCTTTCCAGGCATGATAGGATCTTTAGGATAATTTGGTACGGTGCACCCACATGACCCTCTCGCATTTTTTATGATCAGTGGTTCTAAACCTGTATTGGTAAAAGTAAAAGAGTATTTGTTCTCTGTATCTTGTTCTATGTTTCCAAAATCGTGACTATCCTTTGAAAAGGCAATGGTGGTTTTAGGTGTTTTATCAAGATTGATATTTGGATCAGTAAGTGGACTGTTTTCCAATTGGTTTTTGAATTCTTGTATACCATTTTTGGCTTTAGGATCAGCAGGTATATAAACTTTGTCATTTGATTTTACAAATCTATCTTCGTTTTTGTTTCCAAAAAGCGCATATAAGGAAATGGCTAGAGCCACTACTGAAATAATAAGAGAAATGTTGTTTTTATCTTGCATGGTATTAGTTGTTATTCATTGCTAATTTAGAGAACGCTTTTTCATCATTTAAAAGTTCAAGTGATTTTTCTAATGCATTATTTAAACTATTTATGACTTGATAGAATTTTTTATAATTGTATAAATCCTGTGCAATATTCGCCTTTAATCTTGTGTGAATTACATATTTTGCTTTATTATACTGATTTTCACTAAATTCTAACCCTTCAGCCTCAGCATATTTGATTAATTCATCAACTGCTTTTTGAGTATCAAATTTTAAATTAAACTTATCAAAGCTTGGATATTTTTTTTCTAACGATTCTCTGTTCTTATTGACCCATGATAGTGCAAATTGATTGAAAATACCTTTTCTAATTAATTTATTAAAATACGGACTTGTACCAGTGGTATCAAGGGGAACAAAATGGTCTGGAATAATTCCTCCACCTCCATAAACTGTTCTTTCTTTTAATAATGTCTGAAATGATTCATTAGAGTTGAACTTTATGCTGTCGGCATTGAATGATTCACCAGAGTTGTATCTACTGTACTTTTCTTTTCTGTAGGCCATAGATCCTTCTTCATAAGGTTTTTGAATACATCTACCACTAGGTGTGTAATATTTAGAAGTAGTTATACGTACTTGAGAACCATCAGGAAGTTCTATAGGTTTTTGAACTAACCCTTTTCCAAATGTTCTTCTTCCTACAATAAGTCCACGATCCCAGTCCTGAACTGCTCCTGAAACGATTTCACTTGCGCTAGCGCTACTTTCATTTACTAGAACAATCAATTTCCCTTCTTCAAGAAGTCCTTTTCTACCAGTAGTGTAATTTCTTTCTGGAAATTTTCTTCCATTAGTAGAAACAATTTTTTTGATTCCCGAAAGGAATTCGTCAGATAAATCTACAGCAGTTCTTAAGTACCCGCCCCCATTGTTTTGAAGGTCCAATACTAGATTTTCCATACCTTGATCTTTAAGTTCAAAAGTGGCCTTACGGATTTCTGAGATGGTGGTGGATGAAAAATTATTGAGTTTAATGTATCCTGTATTTGAATTGACCATGTAGGATGCATCTACGCTGTAAATCGGAATTTTATCTCTTGTAATTTCAAAATCAAGTAATTTTTTTTGATTTCTTCTTTTAATGGATACATTTACTTTTGTTCCTTTATCACCGAGTAGCCTATCTCTAACCCCTTTATTTTTCATGCCTATGCCTGCTACCAGCTCTTCATTGATTCTGATAATCTGATCTCCAGCCATTAACCCCACTTTTTCAGATGGACCTCCTGGAATGGCTTGTACAACCATGATAGTGTCTTTTAAGATCTGGAAACGAATCCCAACTCCAGAAAATGATCCTTTCAATGGGGCATTCATATCATGAATTTCTTCCAAAGAAATGTAGGTCGAATGCGGATCTAACTGCTCTAACATATACCTTATTCCAAATTCTGTGATTTGTCCATTAGAAATTGTGTCAGGGTAAATTAAATCAAAAGCTTTGATAGCGTCCTTGTAATAATTAATAACTTCTTTATACTCAAATAAAGGCAAGGGTAATAAGCTAAATCCATCAATATCTTGTTTTTTCACCTCAAAACTTAACGTATCATCTTCTCTGACAATAGTAAGTTTGCTACTAGATTTTTCTTTTGATGTGGTTAACTGATCAAAATCAGCATAATAATAAATTTGATCTAAGCTATCTTGATCTATACAAATAATTTCATCGTTAACCGCTATGCCAGATTCTTTAGCGCTACTTTTCGAAAGAACTTCGTCCACAATAATTTTACCTTTTTTAAATTTAATCCTAAGCCCTAATCCATAATAGGGAAGTGGATCTATATTGAGTAATTTGAAAATGGAATCAGGTTGATAGAGGCCCGATGGATGTAAGGTATTATACATGCCTAAAACTAGGTCTTGATTTAATTTTTTGGTATCCACATCTTCTACATACATTTGCTCAACCAAAAACAATAATCGTTCTATTTTTATCCCAGTGGTTCTATCGTTAACTTCTTGAGAAAAACGAGTACTTGGAAATAGAAGAAAACCAAGTAAAAAAAAATAAAGTGCCTTCATTTTAAATAATCAATAATGAAGATATGAAATCTCTCCATCTAAGCGTGTTAATAATTTATAAATAAGATTATTTTTTTACTAGATGCACAATTTGTTTCGTGAGAAAGAAATCAAATTTGAAATATTCATATAGATGATAACATTTAGAATGGTATTGGCTTTTAATTTCTTTGATTTCATCCGTTAGATCTCCACCCTTCAAATAAAGTATGCCATTTCTCAGTTTATGCTTATTATTTTCTTTGATCTTATCCTTGACCCAAGGACAAAAAGCAGAGAATCTTGAGACAGCTCTGCTAATTATAAAATCAAATTTGGCATTGATTTTTTCAGCTCGTATTTGAGTTGCATTCACGTTTTCCAAATTAAGCGCTGTAGTAATTTCACTTACAACCTTAATTTTCTTTCCTATGGAGTCAATTAGTTGGAATGAAGTTTCATCGTTCATTATGGCCAATGGTATACCTGGGAATCCTCCTCCAGTACCCACATCTAAAATTGTAGCATCTTTTTGAAATGGTATTAATTTGTAAATGGATAGGGAATGCAAAACATGATGTAGATAGAAGTTATCCATATCCTTTCTGCTTATGACATTTATCTTCTTATTCCAATAAGTATAAAGTTGTTTTAACTCACAGAGTTTTTCTATTTTGGAGGGTGAAGTTTCTGGAAAGCAATCGATAAGTAGGGAAGAAAACTCAGATGGTTTCAATATTGTGCTTCATAAGTTTGTAAAGAAACTCTCTTGCTCTAAATAGCTGCGCTTTCACAGTGCCAAGAGGTAACCCTAATTCAGTAGATATTTCTTCGTAACTCATCTCTTTGAAATAGCGCATTTCTACCAATGTTTCATACCGGGGTTTGAGTTTTTTAACATACGATCTCATGACTTCAATTTTTTGATCTCGTATGGTTTCCTGCTCTGGAGTTCTAGCATCACTTTTTAATTCTATAGCTATTTCATCCCCATCTTTATTTTCAATGCTATTGTCTATAGACATGATTTTCTTTTTCTTTTTTCTCAAAAAATCTATGCAGTTGTTAGAAGCTATTTTAAATAGCCATGTACTAAATGCGTAATTGGGAGTGTACTGTTTTAAAGAATTAAATGCTTTTCCAAAAGCCTCAATGGTAAGATCTTCAGCATCATCTTTATTGTTCACCATTTTTAGAAGCATAAAATAAATGGAATCTTTATATCTATCCATTAAATCTGAAAAAGCTTGTTGGTCATTGTATTTAGTAGCCTTAACAACTAATTCGTAATCTTTTTGAGCTTTTTCAGATAAGTGTTTTGTTTCTTTTGAACTATTCATTTTATCTTCTTCTCCAGTTAATTTGGAAGATTGGTTGACAAATTAGCAAGATGAATTCATATATTGGAAACAGTAGTAAAAGATCTTTACACAATAGAATCTTGAAAGGTTTCCAATTTATAATTAAACTCAACAAGAATTTAGCGCCAAATAGAATGCCGACTTCAACTACGAACTCTTGAAGAAATAACAGCGTAATAGTGCCAAAATAAAATAAAGTATTTGTTGCATATTGAATAATTAAAATTACTTTATGAATTAGTTTATAGTGAGTATTGGTTGTATGATGCCTATTTTTTTGGATTATCCATGATTTCCAATTTTCTTTTGGTTTTGAAATGGTAATGCTCTCATCGTCTAATACGATTTGGGTATTGTTTTTATTAGATATCTGATTAATTAATAAATCGTCATCACCTGATGCAAGGTGGTAATGAGATTTAAAGCCTTTTACTAATTCATAAGATTTCTTTTTGTAGGCTAAATTTCTCCCTACTCCCATATATGGAATACCCGCTTTCGAAAATCCTAAATAATTTATAGCAATCATAACGGTATCAAAACGAATTAGTTTATTTAGGAAGCCCTTTCTTTTTTCGTACGTACTGGCACCTAAAACTACTTCTGTTGATGGATCAAACGTATTCATCATTTTATGAATCCATTTATCCGTTTTGGGTTTGCAATCAGCATCAGTAAACAGTAGATGTTGGTATTTCGCCGCTTTGATGGCTAAAGTAAGAGCAAATTTTTTCCCAAAATGGTCTGTTTGATTGTCTGGGATGTCTACCACTTTGAGATTTGGATATTTCAATGCCATATTGTTTAAAAACTCGATACTACTATCCCAGGACCTATCATTGACTACAATCAATTCAAAGTCTTTATAATCTTGTTTCAAAAAACTTTCTAGGTGTTGTTCAAGGTTTTCTTTTTCATTGCGAGCACATATGATTAGTGATGTTTTTTCTTGTGTTTTTTTGTCTGGATTATTTTGATGTATAGAGACTCTTAAATAAAAAAACAGTATAAAAAACAACTGTGCTAAAAAGCATAGAACTACTAAAATAAATACGACTTCGTTAATCTCCAAAACAGTAATTGATTTTAAAATTATCGCTTAATTATCTTGCATATATTTGTCACTTTCAACTTTATTCACATTTTTATGAACTTCAAGCTTCATACCAAAGATGAGTTTTCAAAGGCAAGATCTGGTTCATTACAAACAGATCATGGGGAAATTTTAACACCCATTTTCATGCCTGTTGGAACTGCAGGTACCGTAAAAGCCGTTTCTCAAGAAGAACTTTCCAGCAATGTAAAAGCAGAAATTATTTTAGGAAACACCTACCACCTTTATCTAAGACCAGGTATTGATTTACTTAAAAAGACAGGAGGCCTCCATCAATTTATATCATGGAATAAACCCATTTTAACAGATTCTGGCGGATATCAAGTGTATAGTTTGTCAGAGAGAAGAAAAATAACGGAAGAAGGAGTTAGTTTTAGGTCACATATTGATGGTTCTAAACATCTTTTTACGCCTGAAAATGCGATGGATATACAGAAATCTATTGGGGCAGATATCATCATGGCATTTGACGAGTGTACACCTTATCCTTGTGATTTTAATTACGCCAATAAATCTATGCATATGACTCACCGTTGGTTAAAAAGATGTGTAGATCATTTCAATTCATCTCCATTCAAATACGGTTACCACCAAAGTTTATTTCCTATAGTGCAAGGAAGTACCTATTCTGATTTAAGAAAAAAAAGTGCAGAAGTAATCGCAAGTTTTGATTTGCCTGGTAATGCCATCGGTGGATTATCAGTTGGTGAACCTGCTGAGTTAATGTATAAGCATACAGAAGAAGTATGTGCTATTTTACCTGAAGACAAACCTCGATATTTAATGGGTGTGGGTACTCCTGTAAATATATTGGAGTGTATTGCACTAGGAGTTGATATGTTTGACTGTGTGATGCCCACTAGAAACGCCAGAAATGGAATGCTATTCACATCAAAGGGAATTATCAATATAAAAAACAAAAAATGGGAAAATGATTTATCTCCGATCGATCCAAATGGAACGGCAACGGTTGATTTGATGTATTCCAAGGCTTACCTAAGACACTTAATTATTTCAAAAGAATTATTGGGAGCTCAAATAGCAAGTATCCATAACCTCACATTCTATTTGTGGCTGGTAAAAGAGGCTAGAACAAAAATTAATGAAGGTAATTTTTATGATTGGAAGAATAAAATGGTGTCTAAACTCGTTCATAGGCTCTAAGACTTGAAAAAACTAGACTGGTATATAATTAAAAAGTTTTTGGGAACTTATGTATTCATGATCGCGGTTGTCATGAGCATTTCTATCATTTTTGATGTTTCGGAGAAATTGAAGGATTTTATGAGCCCTGAAAATAATTTAACATTTTTAAAAATAGTATCCGACTACTATCCTTACTTTTTTATTCATTATGCTAATCTTTTTTCTTCACTAATCATCTTTTTATCTGTTTTATGGTTTACCAGTTTCATGGCTCAGCGATCAGAGATTATTGCTATTCTTAGTAATGGAGTCAGCTTTTGGCGATTTTCAAGGCCTTATATCATGGCATCCACATTTCTTCTCGTTATTTCAGTTTTGATGAATCATTATGTTGCACCCTATGCGAATAAAAATAGATTAGACTTTGAAAATCAATTCACAAAGTATAATGTTAATTTTAGAAATGCTCACCTAGAATTAGAAAAAGGAACAATTGTAAGTTATAGACAATTTTTAGGAAACACTACAAATGTGAGAAGATTGTGGGTTGAAAATTGGGAAGAAGTATCAGAGGGGGATTGGGTTTTAAAAAGTGATATGCAGGTGGAAAGAGCTGTAGGAGATAGTTTGTCAAGGAAATGGACTTTAAAAAACGTATTTATTAGGAAGTTAGGTGATATTAATGATGAAATATATATTAAAGAAGAGATCGATACCGTGTTGAATTTTAATTTGAAAGATTTAGGCCAAAGAGCAGAAATTACATTTGCCATGACAACGCCAGAATTATTAAAATATCGACGTAAAGAAGAACAAAAAGGAAATGCGATTGCTCAAATCGATATTAGTAGATATGAAAGAACTGCATATCCTTTTGCTGCTTACATTCTAACCTTAATAGGAGTTTCTGTCGCATCAGTTAAATCAAGAGAAGGTGTTGGGAAGAATTTAGTGATAGGATTGGGTTGTGGATTAGTGTATATTTTTTTCATGAAAATGACTACAGTTGCAGCCGTTAACATAGGATGGAATACCATGTTTGCGGTATGGTTCCCAAATTTATTTTTCAGTTTAATTGCAATGTTGCTATTTTACAGAAGATTAATCGCTTAATTCCTTACGCATTATTCGCTTATTTTCATTTACAACAGGACTTTCCCGGAAACCATTATTTTAAAGTTACTTGCTATTTCAATTAAAAGTTAATTGGTGTGATAAATTTAATGAAAGTGCTAAACCTAAAGTGTAAATAGTGTGCTTAACTCTAAACATGATTTTTTATATTTTTAGTTTTCATGAATAGCAATGAGCTCATCCAAAAATACAGCCTTGTAAACTCCAAATTCATGGAATTATTTGGGGTTAAGGTCCATTATTGTGATGAAGGTAGTGGTGAGGTAATTTTGTTACTTCACGGAGTCTTTTCATCATTACATACTTTCAATAGATGGGCTGAAATTTTAAGTAAATCGTACAGAGTCATACGATTAGATCTTCCAGGTTTTGGATTAACTGGACCGAGTGTTGATAATGAATATGCTTTTGATTTATATGTAGGTTATTTAAGTAAATTCATGGATAATTTGGGCGTAAGAGATTTCCACATAGCAGGAAATTCCTTTGGTGGCTGGATTGCCTGGGAATATGCTGTTTCCAACGAAGACAGAGTAAAAAAAATGATTTTAATCGATTCTGCTGGGTATGTAACGGGCAGAAATTATCCTCTACCATTTATCATTGCTCAAACTCCAGTTTTAAGAAATGTATTTAGTTATGAAATTGCTCCTAAATTTGTGGTAAGAAGATTTTTAAGACAAGTAATAAAAGATCATGCTGTAGTCTCAGACCAACTAGTCAATCAATATTACGACATCATTCATAGAAAGGGAAATCTCAAAGCTTTTTTGAGAATAGCAAATACCAAATTTGTGCAAAATACTCGGGCACTAAAAAGTCTTAAAACTTCCACATTAGTGCTTTGGGGTAGCGAAGATGCATGGATTTCATCAAGAGACGCTGAAAGGTTTCGAAATGATTTACAACACGTTTCAGTTAAAGTTTATGCTGGTGTAGGACATATACCCATGGAAGAAATCCCTGAGGAATCAGCATTAGACGTATTGAATTTTTTAAAAAAATGATGTTTTTTCATTCACTTTAAAGTTCACAATCAGACATACTTATTTGTTGTGACAGTGGAACATTTTCTTTGACTACATCTGTTTTAGTGATGTTTTTAAATCGAATTCGTTGATCACCTTTTTCAAATTGTACGATATATTTTTTGTTATTTAATTTGATGAATGAAAAATACCGCGGGTTAGGGTGCTTGTATGGAAGTGACTCGTTCCACAATACTTTAAGAGAAGATATGTTTTTTTTGATGATAGTATTTTCTAATCCCCAGTTTCTAAGATGACAATTGAAAATATTATTAAATGAAAATTTGACATCACGAATGAGATCAATAAAATTTTCATCGTTCATGTAAATTGTGGATGAATTCTGATAGAGATTTTTCGTGTAGGGTATGTCTATTTGATTAATCTTTATTATTCTAGATACAGAATCAGTGAATGATAATGCAATATCAATGGCAGTTTGGTGGTGATGTAAATGATACAATTTGATTTCTCCCGATGTGTTGCTTTTTGAAAAATCTACATTACCTTTTAGTACTACATTGAACACCTCTTTACCTAGATCAATAGAGTCAATCATACTAGAGTAAGTGTGTTCGTCCATAAGAATTGGATGCTCAACAACAAAGTCAAGTACACGGTTTTCAGGTAGCCAACTCCACGTCCTATCTTTAAAAAGGAGGAAAACTAGAAAAAGGCCTAAACCAAAACCAATAAGGTAATATTTAAGCCTTTGTGTAAATTTCAACAGAAATGATTTTAATACCTGTAGTGCTCAGGTTTATATGGGCCATTTACTTTTACGCCAATATAATCAGCCTGATCTTCGGAAAGGGTTTCCAATTCCACTCCAATTTTTGATAAATGTAAATAAGCTACTTTTTCATCAAGATGCTTTGGCAGCATGTAAACTTCGTTTTTATAGTTTTCACTGTTTTTCCAAAGTTCAATCTGTGCCAAAGTTTGATTGGTAAATGAATTACTCATTACAAAAGAAGGGTGACCTGTTGCGCATCCTAAATTGACTAATCTTCCTTCTGCAAGTAAAATGATGTCATTTCCATTTACATTGTACATGTCAACTTGAGGCTTAATGGTTGTTTTTGAGGAACCATGATTTTCATCTAGCCATGCTACATCAATTTCATTGTCAAAGTGGCCGATGTTACAAACAATGGTTTTGTCTTTCATCAATTCAAAATGGTGGCCTTTAATGATGTCCTTATTTCCTGTAGCGGTTACCACGATG
The DNA here is from genome assembly GCA_036159515.1 of Bacteroidota bacterium. GTDB lineage: Bacteria > Bacteroidota > Bacteroidia > Flavobacteriales_D > Parvicellaceae. The sequence goes on from JAYYEV010000098.1 coordinate 12,661, forward strand.
TCAGCTTCAGCAACTGCATTATCCATCTTTTTAACTTCAAATCCATCCATTGCAGCTTGTAATGCACAAATTGGATCAATTTCAGTTACAATGACTCTAGCACCAGCTCCTTGAAGCGATGCAGCAGAACCCTTACCTACATCACCGTATCCAGCTACAACTGAAACTTTACCTGCTAGCATCACATCAGTAGCTCTTCTAATAGCATCTACTAATGACTCTTTGCAGCCGTATTTATTGTCAAACTTAGATTTAGTAACAGAGTCATTAATGTTAATGGCAGGAATAGGTAAAGTGCCATTAATTACTCTTTCGTATAGTCGGTGTACACCAGTGGTAGTTTCTTCCGATAAACCTTTAATATTTCCAACTAACTCTGGGTAATTGTCTAATACCATATTAGTTAAATCACCACCATCATCCAATATCATATTTAATGGCTGATTGTCTTTGAAGGCAAATAAGGTTTGTTCAATACACCAATCGAATTCTTCTTCATTCATCCCTTTCCAAGCATATACTGGAACACCTGCTTCTGCTATAGCTGCAGCTGCGTGATCTTGAGTTGAAAAAATATTACATGAAGACCACGTAACTTCTGCTCCTAATTCTACTAAGGTTTCAATTAACACTGCAGTTTGTATAGTCATGTGTAGGCAGCCAGCAATTCTAGCACCTTTCAAAGGTTGCTCATTTTTATATTCTTCTCTCAAGGACATCAATCCAGGCATTTCGGCTTCGGCTAGTTTGATTTCCTTTCTACCCCAATCGGCTTGGCTAATGTCTTTAACTTTATATGGTAAATTAGTGGTTTGACTCATTTTTTTAAATTTTCAGCGAAAGTAGAATTTTAAAAGATGAAATCCAATACTTTAACAAAAGGTTTAGATTTCGTTTAACTTTTTTAAAAAAAGCTAGTAAAACCAATGTGAATTTTTCCTGTTCTTAACAATGTAGGCTCTCCCAAGTCACTTCCCAGACCATACACCAAGTTTAGAATTCCATTGTTAAAACCAATAGCAGTTCCTAACCCTACGCTTTTTAACCATGCATTTTCATATCCTGCTGTTAATTTTTTTTCATTCCAACCCCAATCAGAAAAAATAAAAACACTGGATTCGTTATCAAGGAAAAAGTGGATTTCTGTGTTTGATATTGCATAGGAGCTGACCCAAATGGATTCTTCGTCAAATCCTCTAATGGAATTATAACCTCCTATTCTTTCAAGTTCATTTTCAAAAAGTTGTTCATTTACCGTAGTGCTTAGTTTGAGTTGTTCTTTAAGGATAATTTTTTTGTGAATTCTAAAATAATGCTGATACTCAAATTTTAAATTGTAATTAGGAGTTTTAATTAGTTCATCATTAGTGGTAAGGAGAGTTTGTTTATTTCCTGTAAGTATGGAAGATTGAATTCTCCATCCTTTTGTTGGATTAATGCTCTTATTGAGTTGATTTTGATCTAATAAAAAACCGAAACTTTTCGTAGAAGTAAAATTATAGTCAGATTGCTGGACATTTGTAGATTGATTTTGCGTTAGAATTATGCCTAATTTACTTTGAGGCCCTTTGCTGTAGCATAAATTTATTGATGCATCAAAGTTGAAAAACGAAGAATCTTTCCTAAACATATTCAAGCCACCATCAAATTCAAAAGGAGTTCCGAACAGAAATGGAAAATTTATAGATGAAATTAGATTTTGTGAGGCATTAAACATTCTTCTCCATTTAAATACAATATTCTCTCCAGCATTAAAGTTGTTATTCAAATTCAACATGATATTTCCAGTAAATTGAATTTGCCCATCATTGTCAGGTTGGATGCCTATTATTCCATTTGCATTGTTAAATGATTTGATTTTTACGTATGTATATAATTTAGCTTTTCCATCTACAAATTCATAGGCTGGTGGCCTCATTGATTTCATGTAATTTATCTTAGAAATGTTATTTTCAATTTCCTTTATCTTTTGGTAATTAAAAAAACTTCCCGTTTCAATATCAATTAATCTTTTAAGAAGTTTGTATTGTTTGTTGTTAAGTTCAGGATTTATTAAAGTATCTATCCTGACTAGTGGACCTTTGTCTATCCTTAACTTGAAATTTAGTTCACTGGAATCCATTTCAGCTGAAGTGATTTCAATGTGGGCGAATGGAAATCCACTGTTGTTAAAATGATATACTATTTTTTTAAATTCTTTAGGATAATCTTCAAGATCTAATTTTTCAAACTGATTTTCATCTAATTGATTATCGCTTTTATCTTCAAAGGTGGTGTTAATGTTAACTTTATAATCCTCATTAAGGTATGCTACATATTGATTCAATTCTAATTTAATGGAATCAACAGACGCGTTAAGATAACCTTGATTTATGAGTTTCAGCCATTCCGATGAAGTAATCTCTCTGGCTTCGTTTAAATTTAGATCAGTTTGATTCTCTATTATTTTACTTTTTAATTTGTGGTAGTGGATTACCATCTCACTTACGTTTTGAGCCTTTGAGGAAATCAAAAAAAAGAAAATATAAAACGGTGTAAGTATGTTTTTCCTTAGGTTTTCCAATTTATTTCCTTTTTATGAAATTGTTTTAAATATGCATTTGCTTTTGAAAAATGTTTACATCCAAAAAACCCTCTGTAAGAAGATAGGGGAGATGGGTGAGATGTTTTTAGGATTAAATGTTTTTTGTTATCAATTAGTCCTTCTTTTTTTTGTGCTTTTGATCCCCAGAGCATGAATACAACGTGTTCATTGTAATTAGAAATAAGATGTATTGTCTTATCCGTTATTTTTTCCCATCCAATATTCTGATGTGAATTTGGTAATCCATTATCTACTGTTAAAACACTATTTAATAAAAAAACACCTTGATTTACCCAGTTCATCAAATTACCGCTATCATTTTTAATCCCTAAGTCTTCTTCAATTTCTTTAAAAATATTTATCAACGATGGAGGAAGTTTAATGTTGTTTTCAATCGAGAAGCTTAATCCATGAGCTTGACCAATTCTGTGATATGGGTCTTGTCCAAGAATCAACACCTTAGTTTCTTGAACGGTTAAGTGACGGTATATTTCAAAAATCTGATTAATTGGGGGGAGTAACTGTCTCGTTTTTATAGACTCATTAATCTTATTTAGTAGGATATCAAAACTGATTTGATCAAATTCTTTTTTGAGTAAATCAAGCCAATTTTGGGGCAATAGTTTCTCTATATCAAATTTTGTCAACATCTATTCTGGTAAAAATAAAAATTAATGTTTTTTTTTAGGCATTATGTTTTTTAATACATTTGCTATTCAACTTGTTAATTATGAAAAGAACTTTACTGTTATTGTTTGCATTTTTGTTCATCTTGTCATTACCATCTTGTTACTTGTTTAAGCCTGTCCAAAAAACTTGTCCTGCTTACAGCTCAATTCAAAATTCTTCAGAAATTGACCTGTTATCATGCGAGCTTAACCAAAACTTGAACGAAAACAATTTTTAGTTATTACTTTTTCTTAAACTAAATTTATTTAATGGATAATTCCATACTTTTGTATTAATGGAATGTCCTAGAGTAGTATCACTTATCCTATTTAATCTATCGATTGCAATTTGCACCTATGGGCAATTACCAAATGAAGAATCCCTTCAGGTGCGAGTGTCTAAAGAGGTTTGGTTAGGTGCTGTAATTCACTCGAATGGTTTCGGTTTAAACTTAGATGTAGCCAAATTTAAAACCTACAAGAAAAAAAACTTATTGCATGTTGAACTTGTAAACATGAAGCATCCCAAAGAATACAAAATGCTTGGGTTCGGAGATGAAAGTGCAAAAAAGTATGTTTACGGAAAGTTAAATTATTTAAACATTATACGTTTTGGTACGGGGAGAAGAAAATTACTATTTGAAAAATTTAGAAATAATGGAGTTCAATTTGCATTAAACACCAGTGCGGGATTCTCTTTAGCCTGCTCAAGACCAGTATATCTTCAAATTTATAAAAGAGATTACAATGGTGTACCTATCGCTGTTGTTCCGGAAAAATATGACCCCGCAGAACACGGTTATTATGATATCTACGGTAGAGGACCCCGTTTTAGAGGCTTGTTTGAATACCAATTTCAACCCGGAATATTTCTTAGAGCTGGATTGGAGGCAGATTATTCGGTTGTTCCTGAAATAATTCAAAATATTGAACTGGGTATTGCTGTTGATGGTTATTTAAATCAAGTTGAAATTATGGCTAACAACACTCCTGCGTTTTATTTTGCCACCTTATATTTGAATTTCTCTTTAGGAAATAAATTTTATTAAAGAAATGTCAGAAACTAACGTTTTAGAAAAACCAAAAAAACCAAGTTGGCTAAAGGTAAAGCTTCCAACAGGAGAATCTTACAAGAAAGTAAGAAGTTTGGTTTCAGAACACAATCTTCATACCATTTGTGAGAGTGGTAATTGTCCTAATATGGGTGAATGTTGGGGTGCTGGTACGGCAACTTTTATGATTTTGGGCAACGTTTGTACACGTTCATGTGATTTTTGCGCCGTTTCTACGGGAAAGCCAGATGAGGTAGATGTTTTTGAGCCTGCTAGAGTGGCTAATTCTGTTAAGCTGATGAATGTAAAGCATGCTGTTATTACTTCGGTTGACAGGGACGATCTACAGGATGGAGGTTCAGAGATGTGGGTTAAAACAGTAAAGGCGATTAGAAGAAAATCACCAGAGACCACCCTCGAAACGTTAATACCAGATTTCGCAGGTAAGTGGGAAAATCTTCAAAGAATTATTGATGTTGCCCCAGAAATAGTGTCTCATAACATCGAAACCGTTAGAAGGCTGACTAAAAAAATTAGAATTCAAGCTAAATACAATCGAAGCTTAGAGTTGTTGTTAAGGCTTAAAAAAGGGGGTATGAAGACCAAATCTGGTCTTATGCTTGGTTTAGGCGAAACAGAAGAGGAGGTAGTTGAAACTATGCAAGATTTAAGATCTGTTGAGGTAGATATTTTGACATTAGGACAATATCTTCAACCTACTCCAAAACATGCTCAGGTTAAAGATTTCATAACCCCAGAAAAATTTGAGGAATTCCAAAAACTAGGAATAGAAATGGGCTTTAGATTTGTAGAAAGTGGTCCTCTAGTTAGATCTAGTTATCATGCAGAAAAGCATCTCTTTTAACATTTATTTAATATTTTATTCTAAACAATTATTTGGTTAACTCAATAATTCGTATTTTCGGAATATTAAAGTGAAACCATAACAGAATGAAAAAACTATATTTCGTACTACCAATCACAGCTGCATTAGCAACTGTGTTCCTAATTAAAAATACTACAACTAACGAAAATATTCGATCTTATTTTCATAAATCTCAAAAAACAGTAGACAAACAATATACGGCTAATGAAGCACTCGAATTTCGAAAGATGCTTTACAAAGATGCTGTCACAGGCAAAATAGAATTACAAAAATTAGCTGCTGCAAAAGATCAGGTAAAGCAAATGATGTTAGCCAAGTCGACTGCTTTGTCTTTTGTAGAAGAAGGTCCAGATAATATTGGTGGAAGAACTAGAGGTCTAGCTGTTGATCCTGACGATGATAATGTTATGTTCGCTGGCTCTGTTTCAGGAGGTCTTTTTGTAACAAGAAACAAAGGAACTAACTGGGAAAGAGTTCAAGAATTTGACGATGCCATGCAGAATAGCGCAAGCGGAACTGGATCTTTGGGAGTTTCGTCAATTGCTATTACAGAAAATGGAGTGCTATATGTTGCAACAGGTGGTTCTGCTTATGAGGGGAATTTCAGCTACGAGGGTTCAGCTAATATAAGTGGAGATGGTATTTGGTATAGTATGTCTACAACAAACTTTAATTTTCAGCAGCTTTCAGGAACAGATAATAAAGATGTTTTAAAGGTAGTAGCAGATCCGGCCGAAGACAATAAAATATATTTTACAGGTGTAAGTTTAGGACTTAATGAATCATCTAATTTTCAACAATCTCAAAACGTTTCAGGAATTTCGGCAACTGCAACCATCGGAGATGTGAAAATTTCAGATGACGGCCTGCATATGGTTCTTGGGGTTAGACAAGGTGGTATCAGAACATGGGTTAGTCATGATGGGGGCTCTAGTTTTACAGACATGCACTCCAATGGTTCTTTACAAGGTTTTGGATTCATAAGAGGAGAATACTCCATTTCTATGGATAAAAACAGTGACAGTAATTATGTAATGTACGCTTTATTTGCTAATTCAGTAAGTCAACTAGGTGGTGTATATAGGTCTATTGACAACGGTGATAACTGGTGTCAGATAGCGCCACAATCTACTGCATCATTTGCCCCGTTAACATCAAGAAGCGGTCAAGGATGGTATGATTTGGTTATTTTATCTTCACCTGATGGGGAAACATGTACCTTAGGAGGGATCGATCTTTGGGATTGGGTTCATACACCAGGAGCAACTACTTGCGACAATGGCCAGTGGTACAGAGCATCTAACTGGGCTGCTTCTCCTACTTCTCCAAACTATATTCATGCTGACAACCATAGATTAACATACAATAGCGCTGGTGAAATGATTGTAGGTAACGATGGTGGTGTTCAAATAAGAACAGTATTTGGCAACTATCCTGTTAATAAAGGATATAATGTAACACAGTTTTACTCCATGGCATTCGGTGGACTAGGTGCTGTTATTGCTGGTGCACAAGATAATGGCACACTTTATAAAGATAATTCACTTCCTTGGAAAAAAGAATTTAATGAAGTTAGTGGTGGGGACGGTTTTGAATGTGAAATTTCATATCTAGATCCTTCAGGTTTAATCGCCACGGTTTACAACGGCGCCATAAGACGCTCTGATAACAATGGAACTTCAATGGGGACAGTAAGCATTACCTGCTCAGCTGGTCCTGGAGAACCAGGATGTGCCCCTTTTTACAATGCTATTGCATTAATGGAAAATCCAGAAGATTTACAATCTAGAGATTCAGTCCAGTTTTGGCCACCAGATACTAATTCATTATCTGCTGGTGACACCATAACCTATTATAGCGAAAACTTTGGAATGCCTATTCAACACGTGTTAACACAAGACGTAAACGTATATGATACTTCCATAATGATTAATGGTACTCCGCAATCTTTCGTTACTAGAAAAGATACCATTGTACTTCCTGATTTTGTCCAATCTTATTTTGTGACTCAATGGGATAATTCAGTTTTTATTACTAGAGATATTTGGAGATTTTCTAAACCAACTGAGTGGTGGAAGTTACACGCTGGCTCTACTAACTTTAAAAGTTTTGAAATTTCTCATGATATGAACTATGTATGGTGTGGTACTACCAATGGGCAACTTGTTAGAGTCTCTGGATTATCCAACGTATACTCTGCTGAAGGTGCTGATTTAGACTTAAAACCTCAGGCTACAGACTCATTAATATTATTATCTAACGGAGATACTATAACGGGCTCATTAATTTCTCAAATTGATTTTGAAAATGATGCTAACCTTTATTCTTGGCTTGATGGTAGACCGGTGGAATATAATATCAGTGTGAAGACAGTTGGATCATTTGCAAATGTGATAACTGATATTTCAGTAGACCCTACAGATGCTGATAAAGTTTGTGTTACCACTGCTGGCACAAGTGGAAACCATGTGTTTTTCTCTACAGATGCCACATCTTCAAACCCATCTTTTATTGCTGTAGATGGAAATTTACCTGATATGCCAGTATTTGGAAGTGTTTTAGAAAGAGATCCATCCACAGATGTGATTATAATTGGTACAGAATATGGTGTTTTCACTACTGATAATCCGGTTGGTACATCAACTACTTGGACACCTTGTAATAATGAAATTGGTCCAATTCCTGTATTTGATGTTCAGCAGCAGTGGAGAGATTGGGAAGAAGGTTTTGATTCAACTAGAAGATTTAGAAGAGTAGAAAACCCAGGTGCCATCTATGCGTGTACTCATGGTCGAGGGGTCTGGAGAGCTGATAACTTATTATCAGATCAACACCATGAAGATAACCAGATTTCTGTTAGTCCTGTATCTCTGAGTGTTTTTCCAAATCCATCATCAAACGTAGTTAATGTTAGTTTCGTTGGCCCTGTAAATGAAGAAATATCATTAGATGTTTACGATCTTAATGGAAGAAAAATTAACTCCATAATTGACACTGAGCTATCTAATGGTAAATTTTACAACATAACTCTAGATGTGAGTACGTATCCTTTAGGTACCTACTTAGTCGTTATGACTTCTAACTCTACAAATAAAGTGTCCAAGTTCATTAAGTATTAAATATTACTGAAGGAACAATCAACATTATTATGTAGTTTGCCTAGATAGTGTATATTTGACACTTATAATTTTCATCTTATGAGTAAACTTGGTATTGGAATTAATGGTTTTGGACGAATTGGTAGGATGGTGCTTCGTGCCAGCCTTCATAGAAATGATCTTGAAATTAAAGCCATAAATGATTTATTGGATGTAGATCACTTAGTCTATTTATTAAAATATGATTCTGTTCACGGTAATGTTAATGCAGATATTCAGTCCGGAAGCGATTTCATTTCAGTAAATGGAAATAAGATTACAATTTTTTCAGAAAAAGATCCTGCTAAAATAGATTGGTCATCAGTAGGTGTAACTTCTGTTGTAGAGTGTACAGGCTTGTTTACTGCTAAAGATGATGCTGCTAAGCATCTAACAGGGAGTGTTAAAAATGTGATTATTTCTGCTCCTTCAAAAGATGCTCCTATGTTTGTAATGGGAGTTAATCACCAAGAAATCACTTTGAATGATAACGTTGTATCAAATGCTTCCTGCACTACTAATTGCCTTGCGCCTACAGTAAAGGTATTACATGATAACTTTAAGGTAAAAGAAGCGCTGATGACTACGGTTCATGCCGCCACAGCCACGCAGTTTACAGTCGATGGACCTTCCAGAAAAAATTACAGATTAGGTAGAAGTGCACTTAATAACATTATTCCCACTTCAACAGGTGCAGCCAAAGCAGTAACCAAAGTAATTCCGAGCTTAGAGGGAAAGATAACAGGCATGGCTTTTAGAATACCTACGGCTAATGTTTCTGTAGTAGATTTGACGGTTAAGCTAGAGACCGCTACCACTTATGAAAACATCATGAATACACTAGAGTTAGCTTCTAAGAATGAATTGAATGGTATTCTTGGTTTTACAGATGACAAAGTAGTCTCACAAGATTTTGTGGGAGACCCAAGGACATCGATTGTGGATGCTGGTGCGGGTATCGAATTAAATGATACTTTCTTTAAACTAGTCATGTGGTATGATAATGAAGCAGGATACTCTAATAAGTTATTAGATATGGCTTTGCATATCAATAATCTCTAATTATTTTACATTAAACTGTTCTAATTTCATTTCTTCACCCTCCAAAATGGCAAAAGTGTTGTGATGAATCCAATCTCCTAAATTTATATAGGTTGAATTTTCTGTAAGTTGATAACAAATAGGTAAGTGCCTATGTCCAAAAACAAAGAAATCAATTTTATTTTCCTTTAATTTTTCTTTTGCATAAATAATAAGCCACTCTTTTTCTTCACCTAGAAAAGTTAATTCTCCAAGCATTTCTTTTTCTCTGCTCCGTCTAGACCAATGGTGTGCTATACTAAAGGCTAAATTAGGGTGAACTCTAGCAAATAGCCATTGGCAGAATCGATTAGAAAAAAAACGTTTTATAAGCTTATATTTTTTGTCACCAGGTCCGAGTCCATCTCCATGACCAATGAGGAAAGTTTTACCGTTTATTACTTTCCTAATTGGTTTTTGATGAATGGTAACATCTAATTCTTCTTTTAGGTAATCAAACATCCACATATCATGATTCCCTGTGAAAAAGTGAATTTTAACTCCAAGATCAATTAACTCTGCAATTTTCCCTAGAAAGCGTATACAACCTTTGGGAACAGTGTATTTATACTCGAACCAAAAATCAAATATATCTCCAACGAGATAAATTTCATTTGCATCATTTTTAATATGATCGAGCCATGAAACTACCTTGACTTCTCTTAGATAACTTTCTTTATTATTAGGGATGCCTAAATGGAAATCAGATGCAAAATATATTTTCCTTTTTTTAGTCAAGGTTTTAGTTGTTTTTTGATTAAAAACGGGTTTAAAGATTTGAAATTAAAAATAAAGTTGATGCGTTGTAATAATGATAATTCATTTACAGTAATAGCATTTGTCAAATTTCTTGAATTGCCAATGTTTTCAGAATAAATTAATGGTATATATATTTCTAAAATTGGTTGGTTATTGATTTGAATTATTGTAGTCTTTAATCCTGCATTATATGATAATATATGTTCTGTGGTCCAAAAACCTGTGTTAGCCATATACAAAGGTTCATCATAGTAAGCAAGGTCTAAAAATAAACCTAATGGTAAACCTGGAATATCGGCATTAATATTTGTACTTATTAACCAATCATCAGATTTTCCAGCTAAACTATTTACTTTAAAACCCCCATAAGTATTGGTGTTTTGCTGAGAAAGTATATTTTCAAAATTATTGACGTTTCGTCCTAAAAATACATGGTCATATAAATAATCGGTACTGCCTTGAATACCTCTTAGATAGAAACAAAATTCATTGCTTATGTTTTGATAAAAATGATAACCTCCAAAAAATCTAATATTTAGTTTGTCTCTTTTTTTATTAAATATATAAGTTAGATCAGAGGTGAATTGAATGTTGTTTACTAGTGAACGATTTTCATCAAGACCATAAACATAGTTTAACTTTAGTTGTTTTGGTTTTAAAAATTGTTTATTCCTTATCAAATATTCCACTGTTCCAAAATAGCGTGTGGTTTGCTCAGTAGTTTGAGGATTAATAGTTATACCAGAGGGAATGTATTGATCTATTTTAAGCGCTCTTATTTTAATGGACTGACTGGGTGAATATCTTAAACTATTACTTTTTATTCTAAAACTTGTAGATAGCTCTTGTTTTACCCATCTATCCAAATTTGGAATTTGCTCAAATTTGGAATGATAGCTTTGCACTTGGTAACCCAGACTTATTCTTGGAAAAAAACCGTTTGTATTTATGTTTTTAGTGAAACTACCACTACCTACAATTTGTTTACTTCCAAAAGCATACATGGGATTTACTAGCCATTCATTTTTCTTTTCTTTAATTCCTGTGTTATAAAAAGCGGTACCGATCATGAATTTGTCATGATAATTCCAACCACTAGTTGGGATAAAATGTATTTGATTCTTATAGTTAGACTTAATGTTGTAGGGTATGGTTTTAAATGAAATTGGCTTTATGTTTTTGGCAATACCCTTAGTTCTGTATATATGATTTCGAAAGTTAAAATCGGTCGTATTCATGTGGAAATCTAATCCAAAATGAGTAGGTGATTTATTTGATGTTAAGACAAAAGAAGTGTCTTTTTTAAACCCCTCTATCCAAGTTTGATCAACCGCCTTCAGCGTGTCATCTTTGATAAGATGGACAATATTAGTAGGTCCCTGTATTCCCTTATTGTTTTTTAACTTGACTAAGTATTGTTTGTCATCTATCTTTTTAATGCTTTTTAGATGATAATCTACCTTACCTGTAGTCTTTATGTAATCATTAAAAAACCAGGATAAGTTTTTGTTACTTTTTAATGAAAATACTTCAGCAATATCATTGGGGTCAGGGTGTTTAAATTTCCATTTATCAAAGTAAGTGTGCATGCATTCGTCAAAAAGGTCTTCTCCCAAATAATCCTTAAGGTAATGAAATCCTATTCCCGTTTTTGAATATACGATTCCACCATAATTCATTGACGTAAATTTGGGTGACCCCATTTGCATGGGTTGATCATAATTCCTGCTTGCGTTCAATTGATAACTAAGACGGTGTACATCTTTATGCTGTAAATCCAAGTTGACTTTACTCTTCCCAGAGGATAGATTTAATATGCTTTCCTTTCCATATTTTTCTTCAAAATATCTGATTTCAATGTATGTGTTTAATCCCTCGTCCATCCAAGCATGGTCTCTCTCATTACTACCTAAAATACCGTAATACCAATTATGGCCTACTTCATGAATGATTACGGTCTCTAGACCATATTTATTCCCGGAAGAACCAATTACGGTTATGTTAGGATATTCCATTCCACCTCCAGCACTAATAGTTCCATCAACAGCAGTTACATGATTATATGGATATTCACCAACCCATTTTGAAAAATAATAAGTGGCATCGTTTAAATATTCGATAGCATTTGACCAAAGTTTAGCTTCATTGTTAGTAAAAAGAGCCCAAGTTTCAACTTTTCTTTCAGATGAAGGTAGTTTAACTTCTCCCTTTAACACATGATACCTTTTGTCAGCAAACCAAGCAAAATCATGAACATTATTCTGTACAAATCGTACTGTTTTGTATTGGGTACTGGATTTTGGAAAACTCATATCCTTTTTCCCTAAGGAGTCTTTGATGGGTAATCTATTTTCCGCTATCAGTTTTTCAGTCAGTATTGCTTTTTCATTTAAAAATCCCACTTCTTCTGGATTTTGCAAATCACCTGTTGCCATGATAACATAATTTTCAGGTAGGGTAATCCTAACATCATATTTCCCAAATTCAGAGTAAAATTCACCTTGATTTAGGTAGGGCATAGCATGCCATCCATCTTCATCATACACTGCGGGTTTAGGGAACCATTGTGTGATTTGGTAGGATTGACCAATGTGACCTAATCTAGAGAATCTTCCAGAGGGAATTTTTACTCTAAATGGAGTAGTAATTTCTATTGAATCCCCTTTTTTTAAGGAGTTGTTAAGCATTAAGATGGCAATGTCTATATGATTGTCATTTAATTTCCATGTAACAGGTTTACCATTTACTTTAAATGCTAAGGAATCTATATATCCTCTGGCATAATTAGGAGCGTATTTAATGTAAAGCTGTCCATCCTCTATTTTTTGTTTCCCTAATTCTGTATCAATGTTTTTGTAAGCATTAGGCCATAAGTGAATTACGATAGAATCCAAATTATGTATTGAGTTATTTGTGTATACAATTTTCTCAGAACCAAATAAAAAATGATCCTTATCATCAAGTCTAACATCGATGTAAGTATCTACTTTTTGCTGAAAGTATGGTTCTTGTGAAATGGCAAAATGGCAAATTAAATTAATTAGTAGGCATATAAATATGTATGAGGGTTTCATCATCTCTTTTATAGAAGGCTAATTAAATATTTTGTAAAGTGATAAAAATCCACGTTTTAATACATGCCCTTTTTTAAATGTATTTTTATCATATGCATATAGATCAAAGAAAAACCTATTGTTAGGAGATAAAGTCCACGTAAACTTTTGATTAAATTTTTTCTCAATTGATTTTAAAAATACATCTTTTGAACCCGATTTTCTAATGTTCTCACATGTAACAGTATTATTTTGAAATGGATTTATTTTATCTGTATCGTAATAATAAAACTGAATGTTAGATTTGGATGACCAATAACTTAATAGTGGAAAAAGCCCACTAAAGATAATTAACGTTGAGATGGTGGAAAACTTATTCATTCATTAATTCTTTCACCTTTTGAATAAGGGCTTCACCCCGTAGATTATATGCTGCTATTTTATTCCCTTTATCTAATAAAAAAGTACTAGGTATACTTTCAACTCCATATAGTTTTGCTGCTGAAGAATACCAACCATTTAAGTCGCTAACGTGATATGGCCATACTAAGCGGTCGTTTATAATAGCAGCTTCCCATAATTCAAGTTTTTGGTCAAGAGAAACACTAAAAACAGTAAATCCTTCTTTATTATATTGCTCATATAGTTTAACCACATTTGGGTTTTCAGCCCTGCAAGGCCTGCACCAAGAAGCCCAAAAGTCAAGCAATACAATTTGATCTTTTAAATCACTTAACTTGTATGTAAAACCTTCAGGGTTTTTTAATATGATTTCTGGAGCAACCTGACCAATTTCTATACCAAGAGCTTTTCGTCTTTCTTTAGCTTCTTTTTCTCGCTGAATTTGAAGATTACTATTCCTTTCTTGTTGTTGAGCAAGTTGAATTAAGTTTTTTACTTCCTTTAAATAAGATGAGTTATTGTATTGGTCTTCTATAACTTTCTTAATTAAATATATTTCTTCTAGGAACTGAATAGGGTTTAAGGCCAGGTCATTTAAGGCCATAAGTATTGCTGGTGAGTTCTTGTGAGCATATATAAAGCTTCGTATGTAGGAATAAAACGAATCTAATATTTCATTTTTTTCATTTTCATTTGCTGCACTATACTTTTCTATAAAATGTACTCTTTTTTTGAAAAATTCATGCAACAAGATATTAGTTGAATCTTTGTCAACTTTCATTTTAGTTACATCAAATTCATTTACACTTACTTTACATTTACCTACGGGTTTAGCAATAAAAACAAAAGATTTATTTGTGCTTTCCCCACACCAATAAACCTGATGTTTTACATTGTTAAAATTGAATATATGTTTGCCTGAACTACTAAAAGAAGAATCTGCCTTATTAAACTTTCCATCTTTATATTCAAAAATATAGAATGGGTTTGTTCTGTTTGTACTCACTGTCAACTCATATTTATCGACCTTACTGCAAGAACAAATAAATACAATAAGAATGATGAATAATCTATTCATTGATTGATAATAAGCTGATTAATTAATGTTGCAGTCATCTTGGGATCAGCAGTACCTTTTGTTGCTTTCATGATTTGCCCCATAAAAAAACCTGTTAGTTTCTTTTCTCCTTCTTTTAATCGTTTCGTTTCTTCAGGGTTATCTTTAAAAATCTGAATAATTATAGCACTTAAATCATCTTCATTAGACTGACTGATCCAATTATATTTTTCAGCAATAGAACCAGGGCTTTCAGTAGGATGTTCAATCATTTTCGGGAATACTTTCTGTGAAGCTAGTGAGTGAGTGATCTTGTTTTCATCAATTAATTTTATCAATTCACCGATAAAGGCGGGTTTAATTTTAAATTCCTCAATGGTTTTAGCTTGCTGATTTAAATGGGATTTAATATTTACCATAACCCAGTTAGCTGCTGATTTATAATTAGTTGTATAATTCAAAATATCCAGAAAATAAAGTGCAATTTCTTTTTGCTCTAAAAGTACTAATGTGTCATAGGATGAAAGGTTGAGCTCATTTGTGAATTTGTTATACAATTCATTCGGAAGTGGAGGCATTTGTTTCTGAATTGCAGAAAGTTGGTCAGACGTAATTTTAATGGGGTTTAAGTCAGGCTCAGGAAAATAACGGTAATCGTGAGCTGCTTCTTTTTTTCGCATAGCTATAGTTTTTCCACTAGGCGCATCAAACGTACGAGTTTCTACTTCAACTTTTTTCTTTTTCTCTAATAATGAAGCATGTCGGCATATTTCAAAGTCAATTGATCGTTGAACATTTCGTATTGAATTTAAATTTTTGATTTCCACTCGCTTACCAAATTCATGACTTCCTTTTGGCATTATGGAAACGTTTACATCACATCGCATACTGCCTTCTTCCATGTTCCCATCACAGATATCAAGGTATCTAAGTAATTTTCTGATTTCAGTGACGTATTGGTACGCTTCTTCTGATGATTTAATTACGGGTTCAGTCACAATTTCTAATAGAGGAACTCCTGCTCTATTTAAGTCAATAAGTGTATTAAGAGGGTCAAGGTCGTGCGTGCTTTTTCCTGAATCTTCTTCCATGTGAATTCTGGTCAATTCAATTTCTTTTTTTGTTCCATCTTGAAGACGAATTAATACGCTTCCATTTCTGCAAACTGGAGTTTTGTCTTGAGTTATTTGATACCCCTTTGGTAAATCAGCATAGAAGTAATTTTTTCTGTCAAAGTGCATTTCTTTCGTAATGTCACATTCACATGCTAATCCTAATTTAATCGCATGGTTTAGTACTTCTTCATTAAATTTTGGTAATGTTCCGGGATGACCTAAAGAAACTGCAGAAGTTAATGAATTTGGAATATGACCATATTCATTTAAATCCCCACAATAAGCTTTACTTTTAGTTCTTAACTGTGCATGTATTTCAATTCCTATAACTGGCTCATATTTTTCTAATGCCTCTTGGATTTCCATTTTACAGTCGTTCAAATAGTTGCTTAACCAATTTCGTTAAAATAACTTCTGCTTTTGAAGCTACTTTTTGTACATCTTCGTGGGTTACTTCAACAATTTTTCCCGGAACTCCAAGATCTGTAATTACAGATACACCAAAACATGGAATCCCCATGTGTCTAGCTGCAATTACTTCCGGAACGGTACTCATACCTACTGCGTCTGCACCAATATTTCTAACATACATATATTCTGCAGGAGTTTCTAATGTAGGTCCCGAAAGGCCTGCGTAAACCCCTTTTACCACAGGAATATTCATTTCTGCGGCTACTTTTTCAGCTTCTCTTAAAATATCTTTACTATAGGCTTGGCTCATGTCTGGAAATCGAGGCCCAAGTTCGTTTATATTTGGTCCAATTAAAGGGTTAGTGGGGAACAAATTGATGTGGTCAGATATGAACATGATATCGCCTATTTTAAATGAAGGATTAACACCTCCGGAAGCGTTACTAACCATAAGTTTCTCAATGCCTAAAAATTTCATTACTCTAACTGGAAAAACCAATTCATTCATGGTATATCCTTCGTAAAAGTGAAATCTACCCTGCATGGCAACCACGTTTTTACCCCCAAGTTTTCCAAAAATAAGTTGACCTCTATGCCCTTCCACTGTGGATACTGGAAAGTTTGGAATTTTCTCATAGGAAATTGCTTGAATAGTATCAATTTCATTTACTAGCCCTCCTAATCCGGTTCCTAAAATGATTCCTATTTCGGGATTAAAATTGGTTTTTTCTCTTAGAAAATCAGCGGTATGTTTAATCGCCTCTAGCATACTCGATTATTTTTTTATCAAATTTATCCTTATTCCAATGAAAATCAATACTTAATTTCAAAAAGAATAATGGTGTTGATCTGAGATCTTTGAATTCGACCAATTTCTGAGCATCTTTTTCAGTAGTAATTAAAATAGCATCTTGGTTTTTTTTGAAGGATGATAAAATCGAATTAATATCCTCCTTTTTGTATTTGTAATGGTCAGTATATTTATGATTAATTATTCTACAATTTAAATTTTCTAAAAACATAATTACTTGGTATTGATTAGCAATCCCAGTAACAAGAATTATTTTCTTGTTTTGTAAAAATGAGATTTCCTTTTCTTCGTTACTGAAAATGGACTGAATTCCATCATATTTTAAAAATGTAAAATAAACATCACAGTCTACGTTTAGTTTATTAGAAAATGATTCACCTTCATTTTGAGTTAACTTATCAGGGCACTTAGTAACAATTATTATATCAGCTCTGTCTTTGTTTTTTCTTGACTCTCTAAGTTCACCTATAGGTAACAATACATCTGAAAAAATAGGTCGATTAAAATCAACTAATAATATATTTAATCCTGGGCTAATGGATCGATGTTGGTAGGCATCGTCAAGTAATATACAGTCAATATTTTCAAATTGATCCTTCAGCTTTAGTACTCCGTTCACTCTGTTGTGATCTACCGCTACAATGTTTTTGGGGAAGTTTTTTTTAATCATCAATGATTCATCTCCAACTAATCTGCAATTTGAGGACGATTCGACCACGGTGAATTGCTTTGTTTCTCTTTTGTACCCTTTTGATAAAAATGCAGGACTTAGGGACTTGTTTAATAGATTTCCTAAATACATAATATGCGGAGTTTTTCCAGTTCCACCAACGGTGATGTTCCCTATACTTATAATGGGGAAATCAAAAGAAACAGATCTTAGCCAGTTGAGATTATAGAAAAGATTTCTTAGACCTGTTATGCTCCAAAAGAGCACACTTAATGGAAATAAAAGCCATTTGAACCACTTCATTCAATTATATTTGAAATATATGCCTTAGATATGAAAGTCAAAGATGTAACAAATTATTTAGAAACCATAGCACCACTTCAATTACAAGAGGAATATGATAAT
>JAYYEV010000099.1:0-2031 GCA_036159515.1 Bacteroidota bacterium
ACACCATCCAATATTTCGAAGGCATCTTCACCTACCTGTTTCATCATGATTTTTTTTGCATTTTCTTTTGAAACAAACGTAGCCTGTTTTACCATTTCATCCATTGATTTCAGTTGTTTTTCCATCATTATAGCCATTTGCGAATCCACATTTTCGTGAAAAAGAATATCCAAACTTAATTGTTCTTTAATTTCTAAAGATTTTTTGTTTGCTGTCCACATAAAATAGATAAATAGTCCGAAAAGTGTCAGTAACAACGTCATACTAAATACAGATGAAATCTCAGCGAGAAGGTTTGATTTATGTTTTGAATTTAGCATAAAAGGCAAATATATTTTAAAAAACAATCTTGAGCTGAAATCAAATACAGTTCAAAATCTCAAATAAAGTAATATCAATTGAGGTTTTAATCTGTGTAGGATGGATAAAATTGACCAACAATATGGTGTTAATTAGTAAAAAAAAAATTTTTAATTTTAAGTTTAAATTTCGAAAAAATGAACAAACTACTTTCTTTATCCCTGTTTTCTGTAATTATTATCTTTTCATCTTGCTCCTCGTCAGAAAATGAAGCGATGGAAGAAAGTACTACATCAGAAACCGTACTTTCTACTCTAAATTACAAAGTAGATGATAATGAATATGTGGTTTGGCAGGCAAAACATAATGAGGATACTGAATATGCTTACCAAAGTCAAGTAAAAATTAGCGATGGATCCATCATGGTAGAGGGAGGAGAAGTGACTAAGGCAAAATTTTCATTTGATATTGCTTCACTTGCTGATACAAACCTCCCCGGAAACATGATTAAACATTTAAGGGGTGCAGATTATTTTAACGTTATTTCATATCCAGAGATTACCTTTTATGTTAGCCAAGTAGTTAACGGGGAGGCAAAAGGTACTCTTACTGTTGTGGGTATAGATAAAAAAATAAATTTTCCGATATCCATTGAAATCAACGAAGAATCTTTAAATGCCAAAGCTGAATTTGACTTAGATATGCTGAGTTTTGAATTTCCTCATTTAGTGAAAACACATCAAAAATCACCTGAAAAAAGAAAAAGCGGGCCTAGCAACATTGTTCACATTTCTTTTGACATCTCTGCAACACCACTCAATTAAGTGATTTAAAACATAATTGGTTTATTCTGAAACTTTTCTCACTATAATTAGTTAATAAAAGTTACTTATACTATTTATCTTATACCTAAATTGGTGTAAAATTGTGTACTTATAGATTTTAATCATGAAAAAAACTGTATACGCTATTATAGCAATATCAACGGTATTTCTTGCCAATATCAATTATTCCCAATGTACTAATGGAACTGTCATGTGTACCTCACTTTCAGCTAGTGCTGACACGCTTTGTAACCCAGGAAACATCACCATAACAGTTGATGATGGTACGTTAGGTGCGGGTTCAGAATGGGAATTATATACAGGTTCTTGTGGTGGAACCTTAGTTGCTACAACAGCAACAAATAGTTTTACCAATATTTCTGTTTCATCAACAACTACATTTTATATTAAAGCTGATAGTTGTAATAGCTCAAGTTGTATCTCAATTGATATTGTGATGGCCACATCATCAAATGATCCAACTTCACTTGATGTTTCCAATGATTCTTTGTGTGCAGCAGGTGATGTTAATTTTACAGTAAATGGAGGCTCTCTAGGCACATTAGCCAATTGGGAGCTATATTCAAGTTCCTGTACTGGAAGTCCAATTGCTTCTTCTGCATCAAATACATTTAGTAACATTACCATTTCTGCTAGTGAAACCTACTTTGCCAAAGCAAATGGGTTTTGTAATACTACTTTATGCGTAAATATAGATGTATTATTAGCCAACGCATCGACTGATCCAATTAGCATTACTACTTCGGATACCATTGTATGTCAAAACAACAATGTGATTTTAGATGTTGTTGGAGGGAGTTTAGGAACTGGTGCACAATGGAATTGGTATGATGATGTATGTGGAGGCAACCTCGTTGGTCAAGGCAGTACGCTTAATGTAAATCCG
>JAYYEV010000100.1:0-9241 GCA_036159515.1 Bacteroidota bacterium
ATGATGGTTTAACAGAACTAGGTTTTTCTTTAGAAGGCATTTCTCTTTCTAATTGGCTCTGAGGTCTTTGTCCTCTTTCCTTAGAAGGCATTTCTCTTTCTAATTGGCTCTGAGGTCTTTGTCCTCTTTCCTTAGAAGGCATTTCTCTTTCTAATTGGCTTTGAGGTCTTTGTCCTCTTTCCTTAGAAGGTGTTTCTCTTTCTAATTGGCTTTGAGGTCTTTGACTTCTTTCAGGAGCTGCTGAAGAAGGATCGTTATTTGGTCTTTCTTTGCCAACAGGTCTCTCATTTCCAGCAGGACTACCAGGTCTTGCTGCTCTATCAACGGTGGGAGTACTAGTAACTTTCTCACCCTTGTCTGGTCCTTTAACTTGCCCGTAACCTAATATACAAGCACTTGTTAAGATAATTGATAAAAATAAATTTTTCATAATATTTACAGTTTAGATATATTAGCAAAGTAAATACAAAATTCTGGTACAGGCGTAGTCTTAACCTGTTATTATGACGAAATGTATATTATTAATGATGAAAGTAATTATGAGGCTTATAAATCACAAAAAGATAATTTTAATTTTTTTTCAAATTGCGCTTTTTTCCTTTGCTAGTTCAACTGATTTATTGTCGCAACAAAGTGAAAGTAATAGGGAATATGTAGAACAAAAGACCAATGAACTTACTAATGATTCCAGTTATTGGGACAATAACGCTGTAATTTATTTTGGAGCAAATAGAACTGCTTTATACAATTGGTCAGCAGGAGGGATGAACTATTTAGAGTTTCACGGACTAGCTGACTTATGGTTTGATTATAGACACAATAAATTTCATTGGAATAATTTTATTGGAATGTCTTTTGGTATTTTAAAGTCTTCTTACGGCACTTTTGCTAATACTCCATGGTGGAAGAATGATGATAGATTGGAAATGACTTCAAAGTTTTCCAGGAGAACACCTCATTTATGGGATTATTCATTTTTATTCAATTTCAGGACACAATTTACGTATGGTTACTTTACGGAAGATGATATGGTAAACCAAAACTATATGGATAACTTTTTAGCTCCTGTTTATCCCATTACGGGATTTGGTTTTGACATTCATGCAAATGATTATTTAACCGCTTATTTATCTCCGATAACTATAAAATCTACTATTGTATTGGATGATTCTTTATCTCAGGTAGGAGTGTTTGGAGTAAATCCGGGTCAAAAATTTAGAAGTGAAGCTGGAATGTATGTTAATTTACTCTTTAGGCACGATAGTTTATTTCATAATAAAAAATTATCGCTTATGACGGATTTATCTTTATTCAGTAACTATTTAAATAAACCAGGAAATATTGATATTACATGGGAACAGCTAATTACCTATAAATTTTCAAAATATTTCAGTGTTACTTTTTCAGGGTATTTAATTTATGATCACGATATTAAAATACCAAGATATCGTTCTGATGGAGTAACACCAATATATCTAACAAGAAATAATAACGAATTAGATCCTATAACGGGTGATAATCATTATTTCATTGACTATGACAATCCGAATGCGAATAATTATGTAGTTAATTATGTTTCAAATGATTCTAATGGAGATGGATTATATACAGATCCAGGTGAATATGAAGGTTGGAAAATCATTAAGACTGGTGCAGCTACACAGTTTATGGAATTCTGGATGATAGGTTTATCTTTTTCTTTCTAGTATAAACACTTATCTGTAATATTCATATTTGTCTTATAATTAATATTATGTTAACTAGTATTTGAAGAACATTTAATCCAGTAGATAGAAATCTCGCATTCTCCTATCAATAAGATGAACATCCGTGTAGTAAAATCTTAATACATCTAGAAAATTATATCCAAGATCAATCATTTTCATTGCACCTTCTTGTGACAATCCTACTCCGTGACCAAATCCTTTACCCTTAAGTATAAGTTGATCATTACCATTATCAAAAATGCTGAAGTAAGTACTTTTGAGTTTCCAGTCCTTTCTTATCTGTGTTAAAGGAATTCTATACATCCAATCAATTAAGTATTTATGTCTAATTTCTTGTTTAAAATTGCATGCACTATTAACAGCAATTGGATTGTCAATTGGAAATTGAAATTTAGTATTTAAATAATCTAGCCAATTTTTCTTACTAATGGTCTTCTCCCATTCATAATTATAACCGTGTACAGAATACGGGTCATGGATACTTCTCAGGTATGGTAAAGCTTTGAGCCAAACATCTTCTACATTATTGGTTTGACCTCCGCTATTAGAAAAATATGCCGCTGTGATATAATCCATATTTTCATCTACCAATATCAGATTTCTTGTTTCTCTAACAGCATCTATGATGTTTTTGTTATTGTACATTTTACCTTTGTAAACTTGACAATTAACCAAATCTGTTAAGTTATATCCTTCATGAATAAATTTATATTGATTTTTTAAGGCATATGTTCTACTAATAATCGAGTGAACCTTGTAGAAATCTATAGTTTGATGAAGCCCAACTTCTGACTCAAGAACCCCAATTAGGTATTTTTCAATATCAACATTATTAACCAATGTTAATTTTCCTTTATTTGAAAAAATTTCAAATTCTCCATAATAACTCCTTTTTTTAAGGGCTGGATTCTTTCCAACTACTGTAAAAACACAAGTGTCTTTTGTATTATGGTGGGCATAAATGGTATCAAATTCACCTAAAAGGTGATCATTTAAAAGGATTTGTACTTTATTATGATTTGATTTGATGTTTAATTTTGAATTTTCTTTTAATTCTTTTGTCAAATCACTATTCGATGCTGATATAAAATAGTGATCTTGTGCTATTATCTCTACTGATTTTAATTGGACGTTTCTCAATAAACCAATTTTCAGTTCCATTGAATGACTCCAAAAGAAATGAAAAGAAAAAAAGATGTATAAAAATGATTTTATCACAAATTCAAATTTAAAATCCAAAAAAATGTTACCACTATTAACCGCTTATAGTTTTTAACATCTCTTTTGCAGTAAGTTTTGGAACATTATTTCCTTGGCAGAGTTTTTTTAAGTGTTTGTAATCATGTAAAATGGTTTCTAAATAAGACTTTTTATTTAAAATATAATCTAAATTATTTTTTAAATTAACAACACTTAAATCGCTTTGAATCAACTCTTTAACTGTTTCTTTATTTAATATTAAATTAACAAGTGATATGTAATTCACCTTAACTAACGTCTTGGCAATTTGATAAGAAATCCAACTACTTTTATAACATACAATTTGAGGCACGTTAAAAAATGCTGTTTCTAAGGTCGCGGTACCAGAAGTAACAAAAGCTACACGTGAATTATTTAATATATTGTAAGTATCATCATAGATTATGGTCACGTTACTTTCTAAACCAATTTCATGATAAATATGTTCTAAATGATTAATCCCTCCAATAACAATATTAAATTGATCTTCTATATCCTTACATGCATTAAGCATTACAGGTAACTTTTTCTCAATTTCTTGTTTTCTACTGCCTGGTAAAAGAAGTATATTTTCTTTTTTATGATCTAATTCATATTTAGAATAAAATTCTTCTTTACTATTGGCTACCTCTTTAACAAACCTTTCAATGTGCTCTACAAGCGGATGACCATTATAACTTACTTCAATACCATGATTATTAAAATATTTCTTTTCAAATGGAAGGATTACAAATAATTTATCAATGTACCTCTTGATTTTTTTTACTCTATTTTCTTTCCAAGCCCAAACTTGAGGTGCAATAAAATAAAAAACTGGAATTCTAGTATGGTATTTAATAAATTTAGCTATTCTCATATTAAAACCTGGAAAATCAATTAGAATCAATGCATCCGGGTCATATTTAACAACATCTTTTTTACAGAATTTTATGTTTTTTAAAATAGATCTGATATTTATTATTACTTCTAAAAAACCCATATAATTATGATCCTTGTAATGTTTTACAAGGTCACTCCCCTGCCCTTTCATTAAATTTCCTCCCCAGCACCTAAATTGTGCATCTGGGTCTAAATTTTTGATTTCATGTATTAACTGTGATCCATAAAGATCACCAGATGCTTCACCGGCAATGAGATAGTACTTCATTAATTAATAAATAACGTGGAAATGGCTGCCCATATAAGTGTTAACCCTACAATGCCTTTAGAAAACTGATCAATCTTGAAAATAAAAAATGAAAAATAGAAAATAAGCATATTCATTAACAAACAAAACATCAGGGTATTTTGCCTCATTTCTAAATAAATTTCAGAAACTATATTATTGGAATTTATTTCACCAAAAAAATAAGATGAGAACTGTAAAAACGACAAGTTTTTACCGATTACTAGATAAGCTATCAGAAAACCAATTACAGGACTAATAAATCCAGCTATTAATCCATATTTGAATTTATTCCATTTTAATGTCCAACTATATCTCATCTAACTTCCATTTATTGATTTCCTTTACTGACTCATAACACGTCATATCAAATTGAGTGGGTACTATTGTTATATAGTTGTTTTCAAGATAATAAATATCTGAGTTGATGTCCTTTTCTTTTGACCCAAAAGAGCCTGTAAGCCAATAATACTTATTTCCTAATGGGTCAGCTCTCTCATCAAATGTATCATCCCAAAATGCCTGACCTTGTTTACATACTTTGATTCCCATTATTTCATTTTCTTCCACTGCTGGAATATTTACATTAAGACAAGTGCCTTTTTTCATATTATTTTTCATCAATGATTTAAAAATAGCTTTTAAATACTTAATTGAAGGATAAAAATTAGCATCAGGATTATAACTCGTTAGTGAAAATCCAATACTAGGTATACCTTCGAGTGCTCCTTCTACTGCAGCAGACATCGTGCCAGAGTATAAAACATTGGTACTCACATTTGAGCCATGATTAATACCCGATAAAATGTAATCTGGTTTTCTATCTTTTAGTAAATACATACCCATTTTAATGCAATCTACAGGAGTTCCGGTACAACAATAAGCTTTTAAATTTTTAAATTGATTGGTTTCATAACATCTTATTGGGTCATTTACAGTAATGGCATGGCCCATCCCTGATTGAGGTTTATCAGGAGCAACAATTAAAATTTCTCCAAAATCTTTTACCGCATTAACCAATGACATTAATCCCTTTGCATTGTATCCATCGTCGTTTGTAATTAAAATAAGTGGTTTAGACATTCAACTAAATTAATTATTATTAAAAATTTGGCACTAACTTTGTTTATAACATTTCAAATAATGCAAATGAAAAAAATAGTTAACGTACTTATAATTATATTAATTAATCTTCTTTTTACCTCAATACAAATTTTAGCTAATAAGATTGAAACTACATCAAAAATAAAACAGGTTACTGTATTTAATAAAGGAGTGAACGTTCAGCGATTTGGTAGCCTAGAAATAAATAAAGGTGACAACACCATCTATATTCAAGAACTATCCCCTTATTTATCAAATGAATCCATTCAGTTTGTTATTAAATCGTCAAAAGTCATTATTAATTCAGTTGGAAAAGAAATGAATTACCTAGGGATCAAAAATCATTTGACTGATGAAGTTAACAGGTTAAAGGATAGTCTAGAAAGTACTAAAGAAAAACGGAGACTTGCACAAGTATCTTTACGTGTTTACGAAGAAGAAAAGGATCTGTTAGACGAAAATAAATCCGTACTAAAATTATCCAAAGAATTTATCATAGATGATTTGATGGATCTTACCGATTTTTTTAGAGAAAGAATGCTTGATATTGAAGGGAAAATTTCAACAACAAATCAAAAAATCAACGAAATAAATCAAACTATTTCAAATATTCAATCCCAAATGCGATCCTTAAATTCCAAGGTTAGAAATCAATTCAGTAACGTGGTTGTCCAAATTACCAGTAAAGAAAAATTAAGGGTAGATTACGAATTAAGTTATAATATCAATGATAGAGCTGGCTGGAAGCCCTGTTTTGATTTAAGAATAGACAAGATGAATTCACCTGTTGATATTACCTATAAAGCCGAAATTTATCAAAACACAAATGAACAATGGAAAAATATAAATGTTTCTTTATCAACAGGTAATCTCAATCAATCCAATAAAGCACCTGCGTTTAATACAGATTATCTTACTGTTCGTAGAAATGTAAGAAATAAATACAGAGAAGTTCAAATAACATCAAATCCTCAATATGACAATTATTCAAGTGAAGCTAAAGCAGAATCTGCAGATATGGCAATGGCTATGGAAGATGATATAGGATTTGCAGAATCATCAGCCGCTTTTACTACAGTTGATTTTAGTGGAACACAAATCCAGTATGATATTAGTTTGCCCTACTCTATTTCTTCGTCTTCTAAATCTATTTTTATTGAGATTCAAAAAATTAATTTACCTGCTACTTATGATTATTATGCATATCCAAAATTAGATAAAGATGTCTTTTTAATGTGTCATTTTAAATCTATAGCTGAACAAAACTTTCTTGCTGGAAATGCACAAATTTATTTTGAAGGGAAATCTGTAGGTACTACTTACTTAGATCCATTATCTACCAAAAGTACAATAGATTTGTCCTTAAGCCGTGATTTATCCATTCTAACTACCAGAAAACCATTAAAAAAGTTTTCATCAGAAACTAAAATTAGCGACAAAGTAAAGCAAGAAAGATCTTTTGAGATTACATTGAAAAACAACAAATCTTCAAAAATAACGATAAAACTCGTTGATCAAATTCCCGTTTCAAATGATAAATCCATTGATGTAGAATTAGTTGAGTCCGATGAAGCTAAATTCAACAAAATCAAAGGTAAGTTGACTTGGTTAATAGATTTAGAGCCAAATACTTCGGTAACAAAAAACTTCACCTACACCGTGAAGTATCCTGAGAATGAACGTGTAATTGGTCTTTAACTCACTCCAATAGTTTGCTTACAAGATGCTAAGATATCTTTAGCATTATCTAGAGTTTTTCCTTCAGCATAACACCTTAATACAGGTTCGGTACCAGACGGTCGAATCATTAACCATTCGTCATCGCTAAGGATGAATTTATAGCCATCAGTAGTATCTATTCTTTGTACATTATATTTTCCAAATGATTGAAATGCATTGTTTTGACACCTTTCTACTATGGATCTTTTCAATTCTTCATTGATGTGTAGGTCGTCTCTCCAGTATTTAAACTCACCTACTAATTCATAAACTTCATTAATTAAAGAGGTCAACGATTTACCTGATTTTGCCATGTATTCAAATATGACCAAGCCCATCCATATCCCGTCTCTTTCAGGAATGTGACCTTTAATGGCAATGCCACCTGATTCTTCGCCTCCGATTAGAACATCTTCATTAATCATTTGTTGAGCTATATGTTTAAATCCAACTTGAACAGTATCATGTTCTAATTTCCACATTTCAGCCAGTTTTACCACTCTTGGGGTTGTAGATGCAGCCATTACAACTTTCCCATTCATGGACTTGTATTTATGTAAATACAGTAACAATAATAAAAGTATGTGATGAGAATCAACAAATTCTCCTTTTTCATCAAATAAACCAATCCTGTCTGCATCCCCATCCGTAGCTAATCCAGCAGCAATATTTCCATCATTTTTTATTAACTGAGAGAACGGATTTAGATTTTTAGCAATTGGCTCAGGTGCTTGCCCATTAAAAGATGGATTATAATCACAGTGTAAAAATGACATTTCAGGAAATAATTTTCTCATCACGAATTGTCCTGCCCCGTACATAGCATCATATGCGAAACGAAGACCTGAACTTTTAATGGCATCAAGGTCAAAAGACGACTTTATTCTATCTATATACATAGATTCTAAATCTACATGTTCTAATAATCCGCTTTCTTTCATTTCTGAAAGATGTACCTCTTTTAAATTCACATTACTTTTTGATGGGATTAACATTTCTACTTCGGCAATTTTATCCGAAGTTAAAGGGCCACCGTAATGACCTTTAAGCTTAAAACCATTATATGAAGGTGGGTTATGACTTGCTGTAAGCACAATGCCGATCGATGCCTTTAATTCTTTGGTCGCCAATGAAATCATTGGAGTAGTAACGACACTATTTGCTTGATATACTTTTATTCCCTGTGACGCTAACACTTTTGTGGCAGTTTCCATAAATAAGCTTCCTGCAAATCGGCAGTCATGCCCAATAACTATACTTAAATTATCTTCAAAATTCTTTTTAACCCAAAGTCCAGTAGCTAATGTGATTCTAGCTACATTATCAACTGTAAATTCATCTGCGATTATGGCTCTCCAACCATCTGTACCAAATTTGATATCTGACATGTTATGATTTTTCCGTAAATGTATAATTTTTACATAAAATCGAATATTATTGTAGCGTGCTTAATATGAAAGAAATTGTATTTCCTATTTAAAAACCGAATCTGCCCCTTTTTTTCTATCATTATAAATTATTCTTTTTTAACTAATTATCTGGGATAGCTCTTATATTTGTTTAAAATTACATCATGAAGATTGTTATTGCAGGTGCTGGAGATGTGGGTACACATTTAGCAAAACTTTTAGCTTCTGAAGACCACGATATTTATCTTATAGATCGTAGTGAGGAAAGTTTAACTGCAGTTTCTAGCCAAATCGATGTATTTACAATAACTGGTGATGCTAAATCAGTAGAGATCATGGAGCACAAGCTTATTGAATCATGTGATTTACTCATTGCTGTTACTTCTAGTGAAGAAACCAATATGTTGATATGCATATTAGGTAAAAAACTAGGGGCTAAAAGAACCATAGCAAGAATAAATGATGTTAACATAGTTAAAGATGGAAAAGAACATTTTTACCACGATTTAGGGATAGATACACTTATTTCTCCAACTCATTTAGCCACACTAGAAATTCAACGGTTAATTAATCAAGCTTCATTTACAGATGATTTGGAGTTTGAAGGGGGTAAACTAACTGTTTTTGGAATTTCATTGGCTAGCGATTCTCCGCTAATAAACAAATCTGTTAGAGAAAGTGCATCGCTTAATCCTAACCTAACATTTAAACCACTAGCCCTTCATCGAAATGATTACACGTTATTAGTAAATAACGAAACGGTATTCCAAGAAAATGATATTGTATATTTTATATCCTTAAAGGAGTCTATTGATATAATCAATAAGATATGCGGTAAAGAAAATTTTAAGATTAAAGACATTATGATATTAGGAGGT
>JAYYEV010000101.1:0-6653 GCA_036159515.1 Bacteroidota bacterium
GGTGTTTTGCAACCACCCGCTTTAATTAGTGTTAGACCCTATATATGGTTAATTGGGATTCTAAATAATCGGTGGCAATCTTGGTTAATTACTGGCATTATTTGATGTAAAGCACTAGGATATGGCTATGGAAAAGACAATGAACAGCAAATATAGCGTAACTATGGCTCAAAAAATTGAGCTTTGGAATTTAGAACGTTTAATACCTTATGAAAAAAATGCTCGAGAACATAGTGTTGAGCAAGTAGCTCAAATAGCAGCAAGTATTGTTGAGTTTGGTTTTTTAAATCCTATTTTGGTTGATAGCAATGACGGAATCGTTGCTGGTCATGGTCGATTGTCCGCAGCAAAAGAATTAGCTTTAGACGTTGTGCCTGTTGTCGTTTTAGACCATTTAACAGAAAATCAAAAAAAGGCATATGTTTTGGTTGATAATAAATTGGCTGAAAATGCTACTTGGAACGAAGATTTATTAGCGGAAGAAATAATCAAATTAAATTTACAAGATTTCGATTTAAATATTTTGGGTTGGAGTGACGAAGAACTTGAAGCTTTGCAGCAAGATGGTTGGGCTAGTGATATTGATGATCCAGAAGCTGATGGTGAACATATGGACGCAATAAAGGCCAGAATTGTTGTTGAGTTAGATGCTGAAAATAAAGATAAAGTTGTTGATGCTATAAATGATTATTGTGAAAGCAACGAAGTAGCAATAGAAATAAAATGACAACTAAATTAAATATTTTAATTGCCTATCCCTATTGTAACGAACCAGTTATGGAATTATTAAAAAAATTTCCAAAAAGTGATTTACGGTTTGTTTTAGATAGTGGTGCATTTACAGCATGGAAAAGTGGCAACCCTATTGAGCTAGATGATTATTGTACTTTTTTAGAAAAATTGCCAATAAAGCCTTGGCGTTATTTTACGCTTGATGTTATTGGCGATCCTGATAAAACAGCAGTTAATTTTGAAAAAATGCTTGAAAGAGGTTTTAATCCTATTCCTATTTATCAGCCCGGCGAAGATGTAAAAGCTTTTGATTATTTTTATAGCAAAAGTGATGTTGTTGCTATTGGTGGAATTAATGGGTTTAGGGGTAAAAAAAGGAAAGGTTATATTCATGGAGCAATGAAAGTAGCAAACGGAAGGAAAGTTCATTTACTAGGGTTCACAAATATGGACTATATAAAACTTTATAAACCTTATATGTGTGATTCAAGTACTTGGGAAAATGGTGCAAGATATGGCTACTTAATGATGTATATGGGAAGAGGTCAATTTGAAAAAATACAAAAGCAACTTTTCAAAACTAAAGTAGGCAATAAAAAAATATTATCAAGAATTAAACATTTTGGAATTGATCCTTATTTAATGGCTAAAACTGAATCTTGGCATGGAGGGGTTTCAAGAATAAGAACATTATCAGCAAGAAGTGGTGTTGCTTTATCAGTTGATGTAGAAAAATACTTAAACACAAAATTATTCTTAGCATTAATAACAGATATGGCTTTTGAGCTTTTATCTAAAAGCTTTAATTATCTTTACAGAGGAGGAGAATCATGAAAGAGCCTATTTCAACAACTATTAAAAAAAGGATTGAATTAGAAAAGGCAAATTATTTTGCTAACGATAATATTGCTGATTTTATACACGAAGGCGAAATTGAAATTTTAAAAGAAGAAATTACTGAAAAAATACAAAGTTTATTGGAAAGCCTAATTATTGACACAAAATATGACCATAACACAATAGAGACTGCTCAAAGAGTAGCAAAAATGTATTTAAATGAAGTTTTTAAAGGACGTTATCATAAACAGCCAAAGGTTACAGATTTTCCTAACGCTAAAAATTTAGATCAAATATATACAGTTGGAGCTATCAGTGTAAGAAGTGCTTGCTCACATCATTTAGTACCAATTATTGGCAAATGCTGGATTGGTGTAATACCTAGTGATCGTGTTATTGGTTTAAGTAAATTTAATAGAATTGTAGATTGGGTAATGTCAAGACCACAGATACAAGAAGAAGCAGCAATACAATTAGCAGATACGATTGAAAAATTAATTAAACCAAAAGGTTTAGCAGTAATTATTAAGGCTAAGCATCAATGTATGACTTGGCGGGGGGTAAAAGATAATGATACTGAAATGGTCACAAGTGTTATGAGAGGTATTTTTAGGGAGACTGCCGAAGCTCGTAGCGAGCTTATGGATTTATTTAAGGGACAGGGGTATAAATAATGAATAAATTTAAATCTACAAAAACATATAAATCAAATAAAGTTTTTAGTTGTTGTTTTAGACAATTTAAAGCAACCTCTCATTGTCGATTTTTACATGGTTATTCTTTAGAAATAAATTTAGAATTTGAAGCTAAAGAGTTAGACGAGCGTAATTGGGTTGTTGATTTTGGTGGTTTAAAAGATGTAGAAAAACAATTTACAAAAACATTCGATCATAAAACATTAATAGATAACAACGACCCACATATAGCATGGTTTAAGATGGGTGAAAATTTAGGTATATTGCAACTAGTAATTTTAGAAGACGGAGTAGGTTGCGAAATGTTTGCTTTAAAAATACATAAACTAGCCAAAGATTGGCTTAATAATAGTGAGTTCGCAAACAGGTGTGAAATTACTAAAGTAGAAGTAAAAGAACACGATACAAAGTCTGCTATTTATTTACCATGATTAATTTAAGTTGGAAGTCTTTTGACAGCGCAGTTAAATTAGCTGTCACCAAATATAAAGATCAAAAGTTTGCTGGTGTATATGGTATTCCAAGAGGTGGGTTATGTTTAGCAGTAGCTATTAGTCACCATCTAAAAATTCCATTATTAGATTTACCACAAGACAATTCATTAATCGTGGATGATATATACGATTCGGGTAAAACCTTAGAAAAATACAAAAATTATAAAAATGCCAGTTATTTTGTTTTAATATCTAAGCAAGACCCTACATATTTTTCTAGTTTTATAACTACAAAATCAAATGAGTGGGTTATTTTTCCTTGGGAAAATGTTGAGAACGCAAAAACTGATAAGGAGGAATATTATGCTAAAAATTAATGAAATTTTTGACACTATACAAGGTGAAGCACATTATACAGGTACACCATCAACTTTTATAAGATTACAAGGTTGTCCAGTTGGTTGTGATTGGTGTGATACAAAACATACATGGGGAACAGGTACAGATAAATTAAAAATTGAAATTGATGAAATGCTACACAAAAAAAAGGACTCACCAAAGTGGTCAAATTTAAGTGAACGTGAAATTTTAAATATTGTTAAAAAATTAAAGCCTAGACATTTCGTAATAACAGGAGGTGAACCTTGTAGTCAAGATATATTTGAATTAACAAGATTGTTAGCAACAATTGGATCAGTACAAGTAGAAACAAGTGGTACTCATACAATTAATGTTTATCATAAGACTTGGGTTACTGTTAGTCCAAAAATTAATATGAAAGGGGGTTTAGTTTTACTTAATTCAGCTTTAATTCGTGCAAATGAGCTTAAAATGCCGATAAATGGCCTTAAAGACGTTAAAAATCTACAAAAATTAGTTAAAAATGTTAATTATGGTCAATTAGTTTGGCTACAACCAATAAGTCAAATACAAGAAAATACTGATTTATGTGTAAAAACAGCAATGGAAAATAATTGGAGGGTAAGTATCCAGACTCATAAGTATATGGGGGTAAGATAAATCTATGGACGCAAAGGCTTACGCAATACACAGAAAGGTAAGCGGTGCAATGGTTACTAAGTATCTACAGCAAGGAATGATTCCTAGTGCTAAACAAATTGGTCGTAAATGGTATATTGATCCGGAAAAAGCGGATCAGGAATTAGATTTAGCATTAGGTCGTACAAATCAAATAACAACAAAAATAAAACCTAAAGAATATATAGATCAAAGCCAAAAAAGTCCAATGCCAAATTTAGCAGCAAATAGAGCTATAAAAGAGATGTATGCAGCGAGATTACAAAAATTAGAATTTGAGGAACGGTCTAAGAAGTTAGTACCATTTGATGAGTTAAAACTAGAATTATCTAAATTACATTTACAAGTTAGAGATAATTTAAGAACAATACCTGATAGAATTTCACCAATAGTAGCTGCCGAAGATGATCCCGCAAAAATACATAACATTATTACTAACGAAATTCGTGAATGCTTGGAGGGGTTAAAAACAATTGACATTAGTTAAAACATTAATAAGAGATTGCATAAACAACTTACAATTTGAGGAACCCTTAAATGTTGCAGAATGGGCTGAAAAACATAGGGTTTTAAGTAGCAAATCAAGTAGTGAAGCAGGTGCGTGGAAAAATAAAAGAACTCCATATTTAGTAGAACCTATGGATTGTTTATCAACAGACAATCCAATACAAAGGGTAGTTTTACAATTTGGTTCACAACTTGGTAAAACTGAGGCGGGATCAAATTGGCTTGGTTATGTAATATCTCACTCACCCGCCAGTATGCTTGTCATTCAACCGACTTTAGAAATGGCAAAAAGATTAAGTCGTCAACGATTAGAAGGGCTTATCAATGATACACCTGTTTTAAGTAATTTAGTTGCACCTGCTAGAAGTAGGGATAGTGGCAATACTATGTTTTCGAAAGATTTTCCGGGAGGAATAATGGTTTTAACAGGTGCTAATAGTGCTGTGGGATTAAGGTCAATGCCTTGTCGATACATTTTCATGGATGAAATAGACGCTTTTCCACCCGACCTAGATAATGAAGGTGACGCTGTAAGTTTGGCTGAGAAAAGAACAATGACATTTAGCAGACGTAAAATTTTAATGACATCAACACCAACTATTAAAGACTTTAGTCGTATTGAACAAGAATATTTAGAAAGTGATCAACGTAGGTATTATATTCCGTGCGTACATTGTGGTCATATGCAATATTTAAAATGGAGTAATGTTAAATGGGAAAATAATGACCCAAAAACTGTTAAATATGAATGCGAGAGTTGCGGTAAAAAATTTGTAGAAAAAGACAAACATTTTTTCTTGGAACGTGGTGAGTGGAGAGCAACAGCTCCTAGTGATGGTAAAACTGCCGGATTTCACTTAAATGGTTTATATTCTCCACTTGGTTGGAAGGGGTGGGAAGAAATTGTTGATGATTTTTTAAAGGCAAAAGCTGACCCACAAAGGTTAAAAACTTTTGTCAATACTGTTCTCGGGGAGACATTCGAAGAAAATTATGCCGCAAAAGTTGGTACTGATGTATTAATGGAAAGGGTTGAGTCTTATGAGTCCAATATGATACCAGAAAAAGCGGTTGTAGTTACTGCTGGAGTTGATGTACAGGATAATAGATTAGCTTTATCAGTTTGGGGGTGGGGTCGTGGTGAAGAAGGGTGGTTAATTGACCATCAAGAAATATATGGAGATCCCGGAAGTAGTGAGTTGTGGAAACAATTAGACCAATTATTATTAAGACCATTTAGACATGAATTAGGTAATCAATTAAAACCTGACATTATTGTTGTAGATAGTGGTGGTCATTTTACAAGTGAAGTTTATGCTTACACAAGAGACAGAAGAAAATATGGTGTAATTGCTATTAAAGGTGCTAGTCAAAAAGATAAACCACCTATAGGAAAAGGTAAAAAATTAGATTTAAATTGGAAAGGTAGGGTTATTAAACAAGGTGCTGAATTATTTACAGTAGGTACAGATACAATAAAAACAACATTATTTTCAAGGTTACGTCATGTTGAAAGTGGTGCAGGTTATTTACATTTCAATATAAAAGCTGACGAAGAGTATTTTAAACAATTAACCGCAGAAAAACAGATTATTAGATTTGTAAAAGGTTTTCCTGTTAGAGATTGGGTAAAGAAATCTTCAGCTAGAAACGAGGCTTTAGATACACTCGTTTACGCTTATGCTGCTTTACATAGGCTTTATCAAAAAAAAGATAGACGTACAATTTGGGATAATTTAGAAGAAAGAGGGCGAATTAAAGGTAAATTAAAAGAAAATAAGGGTGAAAAAGACTATATTAGTGAGCTAAGATCAAGGAAGAAGGTTCAAAAACCTAAATTTGTTTCATCATGGTAAAACTGTGACTATTCCAAAAAAAATTATTGCGGGAGATTACATACAATGGACTCTCAACGCAACTCAAGATCATTTTGGCAATCCAATATCAAGTCCAGATTGGTCAGTTGTTTATTATTTAAGAACTAATAAACAAAATTTTGCAGCTACTATTAATAGCACAGCACATGAAGATGGTTTTAAATTTACTATAAATAATGCTACTTCAGCTACGTTTCCAGATGGCTTATGGTTTTATCAAGCTATGGCTAATAAGTCTGGTAATGAAAGACAGACTATAGCTCAAGGACAATTTACTGTTATAGAAAGTACTTTATATTCTGGCAGTAACCCTAAAGCCTTTGACGGTAGAACACAATTAAGAAAAGATTTTGATGCTATAGAACAAACAATTAGGGCTTTAAGTACTGGTCAAGCTGTTCAAGAATATAAAATAGGTAATAGAAGTCTTAAAAAATTTGATTTAAGTGAGTTAATTATTATTAGAGATAGATATAAAAGGGATTTAATTAAAGAGGAAAAGCAACAAAAGATTGCAAATGGTGAGGGCAATC
>JAYYEV010000102.1:0-5788 GCA_036159515.1 Bacteroidota bacterium
TCTTAAGTCAGTCTGATTTCTAGTATAATTAAATCCAATTTTTACTTTTTCATTCAACTTGTTAGAGAAGAAAACCCCACTTTTTATGGTTTGGGGAATGCCATTATTATTAAATGGATCAGAACCTCCCCACCAACCTCCACGATTATCATCACTGAAAAAATTTCCATTACTAGTGCTTAAACCGTATTGTTTAATATCCCCGTAACCAAAGTTTGCTCTTGGTGTGTTAGAAGCTAAGTTAAAAACGGAAAGTTTAAAATCTTTATTAAATCGATTAAATAGAATTTCACTTTCTAGGAAATTGGATAGATAATCTACATTAGGAGTGGTGCCGAAATCAGAAGCAAGTGATATACGACCGAAATATCCTTTCTTTGCATCTTCTTTTAAACGTAAATCCATTACTTGAATTGTTTCTTCAGAAGTTTCATCCCCATCTGTATTTTCTTCTTCATAAATTTCCACACTTTCAATGCTCTTAGCGCCTAAGTTTTTGGTGGCTATTGTAGGATCACTTCCAAAAAATTCGTCACCATCTACAAGTACTTTATTCACTTCTCTGCCTTGAGATGTAATGTTCCCGCTTTTGTCAACTTCTACTCCAGGTAGCTTTTTAAGTAAGTCTTCAACTACAGCGTTCTTCTTGGTTTGAAAAGAATCTGCTAAAAAAACTAGGGTATCTCCTCTAAAAAAAACGGGATCTTTGTAGGCATATATGGTAACTTCCTCCATCATTTCGCTTTTTTCGGGAAGAATGGTATTTGATAAGTCAAGATTCAGTCTGTCATCAGAGGGGAAAAAGAATATGATTTTATCATCATTGTCGTGATGAGATATGATGATTTCAACGGTGTCCATAGGTGTGCTGATGTAAAATTCACCATTCTCATTTGTTCTTTGAAAGTCAATTAGTACTGAATCGGATAAACGAACAATCATAACCACTGCATTCTCTTTTGGTCTTTTGTTTAGGGTATCATTTACAGTGCCATAAATATTCATATTTTGACCGAATGAAAAACATGGAATAGAAAATATAATAAAAATAAATAATAATTTTAAGTAATTGATAATTAGCATTTTAAAATATTTTATTTAAAGTAATTATAATAAACTTGATAACACTTCAAAATCATTGTTAATTTCATTAAGTTTTACACTTACAATCTCATTTTTTTTCACTTTTTGAGCTGTTAGTTTAACCTTAACATAATTTTCGGTAAACCCATAATGATAACCATCTTCTTGATTTTCTAACAATACTTTTTCTGTTTTACCTAAATTATTTTGATAAAATTGTTGTTTTAATTTAAGACTCAATATACGAAGTTGTTTGCTTCTTTTTCTTCTTTCCTCCATAGGTACTATTTCACCCATGCGAGGTGCTGTAGTATTTGCACGTTCAGAATAGGTAAAAACATGTAAATAGGAGATAGGTAAAGATTTTAAAAAATGTACTGTTTTATTAAATTCTTCTTCCGTTTCTCCAGGGTAACCTACAATGACATCAACCCCAATACATGCTTCTGGCATGAGGTCCTTAATTTTTTTAATTCGACTCTTGTAAAGCTCCGTATTATATCTTCTTCTCATACTTTTAAGAAGTATATCAGACCCAGATTGAAGAGGTATATGAAAATGGGGGACAAAGCGCTTTGATTTATGCACAAATTCGATAATTTCATTGGACAGTAAATCAGGTTCAATGGATGATATTCGAAAGCGATTAATTTGTTCTAATTTGTCCAGTTCAATAAGTAAGTCAATTAATCTTTCCTTGGTTCCGTAACCAAAATCACCAATGTTTACACCAGTTAAAACCACTTCTTTTACTTCAGAACTAGCTATTTCTCTTGCTTTTACCATGGTTTCCTCTACATTGGCGCTTCTGCTTTTACCTCTAGCCAACGGGATGGTACAAAAAGAACAGAAATAGTTACAACCATCTTGAACTTTAAAAAAAGACCTAACTCTATCTCCTTTGCTGTATCCAGGGTAGAATTCATTTACATGTTTTATATGCTTGTTTTCAATTTGTGTTTCTTTTCTTTTTTCTATATCATGAAGAAAACTTTTTAAATTGAACTTTTCCTGAGCACCAAGAACAAGATCTACACCTTTAATGGACGAAATTTCTTTGGGTTTTAATTGAGCATAACATCCAATAACAACAATAAATGCACTTGAATTATATTTTAGAGCCCTTCTAACCACGTTTCTACATTTCTTATCAGCTTGATCTGTAACGGAGCAGGTGTTGATTACATAAATATCAGCACCAGATTCAAATTCAACTCTGGCGAAACCTTCATTTTCTAAATCTCTAGCTATAGTGCTCGTTTCAGAAAAATTTAGCTTACAACCAAGCGTATAAAATGATGCAGTTTTATGATTCATTTATTGAATAATGATTTAGTAAAGTTATATGAAATATTGAATTTGTATGATATTTTTTTTTGTCATAAATATACTTATATTTGTTTAACTTTTTTAATTAATTATTAAACAAAATGAGAATATCACTTTTTATTACAATGCTATTTAATACGCTTATTATGATGTCACAACAATCTGTTCACGAGTTTACCATAAACACCATTGATGGTGAATCTAAAAATTTATCTGATTTTAAGGGAAAGAAAATGTTATTCGTAAATACGGCTAGCCAGTGCGGTTTTACGCCACAATACATGGAGCTGCAAGAATTACATGAAAAACACGGAGATGAATTAGTTATCATTGGTTTCCCAGCAAACAATTTTGGGGGTCAAGAGCCAGGTTCAAATGATCAAATTAAAACGTTTTGTAAAAAAAATTATGGCGTATCTTTCATGTTATCAGAAAAAGTTAGCGTTAAGGGTAAAAATATTGATCCAATATTTGAATGGTTAAATGCACAAGATAATCAATCTTTCAAGGGAGATATTATGTGGAATTTTGAAAAATATTTAATTGATGAATCTGGCAAACTCATAAAAAGATACAGAAGTATGACAAAGCCAGACTCAGATAAAATAATATCACTGATCTAGTCTTTGATGATTAGTTGCGCTCCACTTGTAGCTTGAATTTCAAGTTGTCCTCCACTTTCAATTTCAATCGTCTTACAATATGCCTTTCCTGGTGTTTCGTCTAAATTGTTAATGTTACCATCATCGTTCATGTCAAACCCTGTTACGAACCCAGTTCCACTAATTACTGGCATGTTTGAAGTATTATTTGGAATGTAAACATCGTTATTATAACTAGGCACATGGTTTTTATCCCAGTTACATGCGGAAAACCAGTCTGTATCCACACCTACCCAAGTATGAATTCCTGCGGTTTGGGGAGGTCCAATAACAGCTACATTAGTGGTGTCATAAAATATACATCCATCGCTTTGTGTAATTTCAACTATGTATGTGCCGTTTTGATTAAATGTTCTTGGATTAGTAGTAACACCATCGTTCCAAGCAAATAAGGTTTCATAGTGATTAAGATTTAAAAACATCTGCAGAAGTTCTGAACCAATGTAATTGGTCTGGATTTGATTTGGATTGTTGCCGCTAAATGTAATATTACCTAAATAGTCATCTGGGTTGGGCCATGGGTCTGCGTCATATAGTTTTACTTCATAATTTGCAGTGGGATCTAGAATAATAGATGAAATTTTTATGTAGGCATCGGGGTAAGTTTGTATTGGATTACTAGACGTAGATTGTACTAGACTTCCGTTCTCGTATAATTTTATGTAAAAATCAGGTACGTCTCCAGATCCGATATTTGATGTGGGAACCGTATTTATTCCAAAACCATATAGTCTTGAGTAATTGTTTTGCGTATTTAGATTTACAGAGATGCTATTAGTACAAGAATGATAATTTTCTGCTAGTCCAGAATTAAGTGAACAAGGAGTCAAGCAGTCTACTTTATTTGTAGCATTTTTATAACGGAACTCAGCAGGGTTCTTAGATCGGTTGAAAGGGTAGGAGCCACTATTATTGACTAGCCAACTCACAGGTCCAATTTGAGGAAAGGGGAATTTATCACAAAAGTTAGGTATTAAGTTGTCTTTATACAGGGAATTGGGTAGTAAGTTAATTTTAGAATTATTATCAATCGTGCCTTGATTGTAGTTGTTACTATGCTTTAAGGTGTAATCCACGCTACTATGAATATCAAATCCATCTACAATTTCATTTGCAACTACATTTTGATAATCTGAATTATCGTCAATCATAAAGTCTTCTAAAAGCGCTCTGTTTCTATAAAAAGTATTGCCAGGACCACTAGGCCCCCACCAATCCGAATTATGTATAAATTCAACCACATTGCCTTCGAATAAATTCATCAGAGGATAAAAACCATGTAAAGAAATATCTGCTTTCTGATCGCCTATGCAAATCCCAAAAACAGTAGTTCCGCAGGGATCCCAACTTTCCTCACTATAATTATATCCAAAAACATTTCCATTTGGGCTGTAACTTAATACCATAGCATGTCTTAAAGTGAAGAAAATATTATTTTCTACTAAACAGTTGGAAGACCTTTGATTCATAGCCACTCCATAACCATGCCCACCACCTCCATAATCATAGGAATGATGTAAGTAATTTCCAGTTATTTCAGCATGATAAGATCTAGTTACGCTTATATGTGATTTTGTAGTGTAATCACTTTCTATATTTCTAACCCAGCAGTTGTAACAATTTTCCATTTTAATATTGTCACATTCTTTAGTTGTTATTCTTTTAATTTTGATATTCTCTATTCCTGCATTTTCAATAATGTTGTTTAATTTTTTAATTCTAGGTCTCAATTTAGGATCGTAGGTAAAATGTAATACTTTGTCTATAACTAGCACATTACTGTTTTTTTCTAAAATTTTAAATACTTCTCCAACACAATCTAATGCAGATCCATTCCATGCATCTTCAAATGTTGCATTAGTAATGCCATTATTTACTCTATTGCTATACATTTTAATGGTGTCATTATCCTGCCTAAGATCGATAAAATCACCCACATTAAAATTGGATGAATTATTAACAATTAGTTGATTACTGCCCTTATGATACCCCCCCAACAGATGTTCATAGCCACTTGTTAAACTATTCCATAATCTTAACTGAAAAATGTGATTTCTATGGTTAGTGCTGTCTGTTTCTTTTGTGGGTTTTATTTTGAGTGTAGTATTTGTTGAGCATTCACCTCTCAATACTGTATTGCTTGGTATGTAGAAGCTTTTAAAACCTTCGATATAATATTCACCTTGTGGAAAATATACTATGTTAAATCCAGGCATTGTTTTAACATCATTTAATACATCTAGTAATGCCTGATAATTATTAAAAGTTCCGTTACCTACACAATTATACGGAGGTTGAGTCATGTCAATTATATTTCCCTCATAAGGTATTGCACCCACATGTCCTGTATTTTCCCAATCGGTAATGTTTCTGTAGTCCAAAATAGAATTATCGGTTCCTGTAAGGGAAAAATGGGCTCCTACAAACTTGGCTTGATCCAAGGTGACATTACAAGCTCCATTACCACTACAAGCTCCACTCCAGCCGCTAAAACTATATCCTGGTTCTGCTTCATGTTGTAGTGAAACAGTTGTGTTTATTGGATACTCATCGTTACAGGCTAAAATACATTTATTTGTATTTGAATTGTCTTGTATTTTAATTGTTCCCTTGCCTGTCACAGAAGTTTGCAAGCTGGAATACCCTGAAGGGGAAGTACAATCTGTTAATACGACATCGTCCACGTATATTTTGGCCACTTCGTTTCCACATCT
>JAYYEV010000103.1:0-2173 GCA_036159515.1 Bacteroidota bacterium
ATCTAATTTCAAAAGCATATTAATCCCTTGCATATTTGGAGCAATTAAATCTGGTCTTTTTTTCTGATTTAAAACAAAATTTGGAGATATTAAAAAAGCAAGTAAGGTGGCTTTCTTTTGACCATAAATTTTCCAAAGACGGTTCAACTCATTGGCAGCTGCAATTGTTGATTTTTTATAATCAAGCCTTTCATCAACAAAATAATTCATGATTAAGCCATTGTTCAAGGCGGTTATGTAATTTAAATTCCATACACCAACGCCTAAATGAGTTGGAGATTTAAAATTAGAATAAGATGTAATGAGGGGTATTTTTGAAAAGGAAAGAGGTAAATCAAATGGTTCAAATACAGAATCCATATAATTAACCATATCTAAGTGATCACAAATCAAGGATTTTATTTTTTTTCTTTCTTTTTTACTAATTATGGATGTGCCGTAAGAAGAATGGAATTTAATATGACACGTATGATCTTCATTATACTGTAAGTCGTTCAATGGTAGAAAAGCACTTTGAGCATTTATCAACGGGTTAATGACGATGAAAAATAATATACCTAATCCACATGATTTATACACCTTATAAAATTGGCTTATTTAAGCGAAAGGAACATAGAAATTCAAAATAATTTTTAACAGTTAAAAATGGAAAATCAAGTAAATTCTATTCCGTACAAATTCATACTTATTGCTTTTTATTCAACATTATAAAGATTCATACTTTGGATTTAAAAGATTATTAAAAAAGTCACTCTACCTGACACCACATTAATATGAACTTCTAATAAAGAATGATGATCGCATAGCATTGACATCAAATTTGGATGAAAAATAAAATATAAATAAAGTTATTCTACAAAATTTAATTTCAGAACTCAATTTGAAAAGGGGAGCTGAAGCACAGTTTAAAGAAGTTCTTACAGTTGGGATATTACTGTCTTTTTAGAGGATTTCTACAGTTAAACTATCATCTGTTTTCACCACTTTAGTGAGGCCTTGTTTACCTAAAGATTTAATAGACTTATCCCATTGTTTGTTTGATAAACCCGATAAGTTTTTGAGCTCAACAAGGTCCATTTTTTTATTTTTTGATAACGTATCAAAAATAATTTTTTCGTTATCTGTGAGGTTGTTTTTCTGGTCATCATTTTGCCAGACTTCTGGCTTCATTTGCGGAAAGAAGAGAACTTCTTGTATGGAAGGTTGATTACATAGAAACATTAC
This sequence comes from Bacteroidota bacterium, assembly GCA_036159515.1. Lineage (GTDB taxonomy): Bacteria > Bacteroidota > Bacteroidia > Flavobacteriales_D > Parvicellaceae. Next base: position 1,225 of record JAYYEV010000103.1, read on the forward strand.
CAATCTGTCAATTCCTATACCCATACCAGACGTAGGCGGCATACCATATTCTAAAGCTCTTACAAAATCTAGGTCTATAAACATGGCTTCATCATCTCCTTTTTCAGCTAATTTAACTTGATCTTCAAAACGTTCTTTTTGGTCAATTGGATCATTTAGTTCAGAATATGCATTAGCTAATTCTTTTCCATTTACCATAAGTTCAAATCGCTCTGTAAGTTCAGGGTTATTTCTATGTTTTTTGCAAAGTGGCGACATTTCTACAGGGTAATCCGTAATAAAAGTGGGTTGGATATAATTACTTTCACATTTTTCACCAAAAATTTCATCAATAAGCTTTCCTTTCCCCATAGATTCATCTACTTCCACACCAAGATTAGAACATACTTCTCTGATTTCAGGCTCATTCATCTTTGAAATATCTACACCAGTGTGTTCCTTAATTGAATCTAACATGGTAATACGCTTAAATGGACTTTTAAAACTCACTGTTTCTTCACCGATTTTAACTTCGGTTGTTCCAAGCACTTCTAAACATATAGTTTCAAGCATCTTTTCTGTAAAATCCATCATCCATTTGTAATCTTTGTAGGCTACATAAATTTCCATTTGTGTGAATTCAGGATTGTGGGTTCTATCCATGCCTTCGTTTCGAAAATCTTTAGCAAACTCATACACCCCTTCAAATCCGCCAACAATAAGTCTCTTTAAGTAAAGTTCGTTTGCAATTCTCAAATAAAGTGGGATATCTAACGTATTGTGGTGCGTAATAAAAGGTCTTGCCGCTGCCCCACCTGGAATAGGCTGTAAAATGGGTGTTTCTACTTCCAAATACCCATGATTGTTCAAAAAATTACGCATACTAGACATGATTTTCGAACGTTTTACAAAAGTCTCTTTCACATGGTTATTAACCACTAAATCAACATATCTTCTTCTATATCTTAAT
>JAYYEV010000104.1:0-3205 GCA_036159515.1 Bacteroidota bacterium
AGACATATTTAAGTGGGTAAAATCAAACAGGGCTGAATTTGCAAAGTTAAAACAAGAAGAAAAATTCAGGAGAGAATTCATCGGCAATCTGGCACATGAACTTAAAACACCCATATTTAGCATTCAGGGGTACATCTTAACACTACTTGAAGGAGGTATTGATGATAAGAATGTTAATAGGAAATTTTTAAATATTGCATTAAATGGGGTGGAAAGAATGAATCAGATTATTTCAGATCTTGATATGATTACCAAATTCGAGTCAGAGAAAATTGATATGGAATTCAAAGAAAATGATTTGGTATTAGTTTGTAAGGATATAATGGAGAGTTTAGCCTTAAAGGCAAAAGAAAAAGAAGTGACTATACAATTTTCTAAAAACTACGATAGTCCAATAAAAGTATTATGTGATAAATCTAAAATAAGTCAAGTATTTCAAAATTTGATTGTAAATGCAGTAAATTATTCTGAGAACAATAGTACAGTCTCAATTCGTTTTATTAACCTAGGAAAAAATATTTTGATAGAAATTGAAGACGAAGGAATTGGCATTGATGAGAAACACCTTAATAGATTATTTGAACGTTTTTACAGAGTAGATAAAAGTAGGGCAAGGAATGAAGGCGGCACGGGCTTAGGTTTAGCTATAGTAAAGCATATCGTTGAGGCTCATGGCCATAATATTCAAGTAAGAAGTACAGTAGGTAAGGGGTCTACCTTTTATTTCACTTTAAGTAAAGTTTAGTATATTGAAACAAATTAAAAATTATACCATGAAAAATGTAAAGTTACTGATTAGTGTTGGGCTCATTATAGGTTTGGTGAGTTGTGGAAAAAAAGGATGTATGGATCCCATGAGTTTGGCATACGATAGTGAAGCTACAAAAGACGATGGAAATTGCACCTATCCAGCTAATGAAAAGAGATCATTGGTTTTTAAGTTCACTTCTACAGGGTGTAGTTATTGTGGTGAATGGGGTGCAGAATATGTAGATAATATTTACAATGACTTTTCTACAAGTACTGAAGTGATTTCTATTCATAGAACTGATAATTTTTCTGTAGATATTGGAGATTTTTTATTTTCTCAACTTAGTCCGCAAGGAGTTCCTGCTTTTTTTGTTGGTACATCTGATATGGGTTATACAGGCTATGGCACAATAAATAATGCTATTCAGTCAGAATTAACTGAACAAAATGAAATTGCTATGGCTACTTCTTTCACCACTGAGGGAGGAGTAATGAATATTAAAGTGCAGTCACAATTAACTGATCCATCTTCCACAAGCGGATCTAATCTATACTTAGCTATATATCTTTTAGAAGATGGCCAAGTGGCACCGCAACAAGTTGCCGGAACAGGTGAAGTATCAGATTTTGTACATAATCATATTTTAAGAACTGAAGCCAATGGTTCTCCATTCGGAGTTCCTATTTCCTTTACTGATGGTAATAATTTATCTGAATTAAATGCTACTCTAGCACCATCTACTATTTGGACACATGAGAATTTATATCCTGTTGCTGTCATTTGGAGAATGAATGGAAATAATTATGAGTTTGTAAACTTTGCAAAATAAATGCAAAGAATTTTTATTGGAATAACCGTCCTTCTAATTTTTGGAGTTGGTATTAGCTCTTGTAAAAAGAGGGGATGCACTGATCCCATGAGTTTATCTTTTGACATTGAGGCTAAAAAAGATGATGGAAGTTGTACCTATCCTTTTCCAGTTAAAAAAGCTCTTTTTTTTAAATCAACTGGCACCTGGTGTAGCTATTGTGGCGATTGGGGGAGCTGGTATGCTGACAGTGTGCAATTAGCAAATCCCGATGCTGAACTAGTAGAAATACATGTAATGGATGATTTTGCTACTAATGAGGGCGATGAATTGTTATCGCTATTACAAGACATGAATTTTGGTGACGAAGCAACACCACATTTTTACGTAGGTGACACTAGTGTATCCAACAGCTATGGTGCCCTTGAGTTGGCCATAGAAAATGAACTTTATACATCTTCAAAGATTGCAATGGCGTTAAATTTTTCAATTGAAGGAAATATTATGAATGTTAGTGTTCAGTCTGAGCTTCAAAATAATTTTAATGGTTCTGATTGTAGATTGGCTGTGTATGTGTTGGAAAATCAAATTACGGCTCCTCAAAACACCATAGAAATTGTAAATGGTCAGCCCACTTCGGTAGTGAATAGTAATTATGTACATAATTCGGTGTTAAGGGAAGTGTCTAATGGAGCTGTTTTTGGAGATCCAATCCAATTTGAAAACGGAAAAAGTTTAGTTGATTTGAGTGTTCCTTTATCCAATGCAACACTAGCTAATTTTGATAATTATTACCCACTTGCTGTAGTTTGGCAATTTGGTGCTAGCGATACAAATTTTATAAATCTTACTCGTTAAATTACAGCATAGCTTTTTCAAATGCTAGATTAATCAACCCCTCATCACATATTGGTTGGATTACTGTGCCTGTATTAGAATTTATTTTTTCTAAGGAAATTTCACTCTGACGTATGCTTGTCACCTTAGATACCTCACTGTGATAGTTGGCTAGATACTCTTGTTCAGTCTGCCCTGGTGTGGGTATGAAAATTACTTTTTTCCCAAGAGCTGAAAAATCCATAACATTAGAATATCCAGAGCGGCAAAGGATAATTTCTGAATTATTTATAGTGTCCAAAAATTTATCCGTATTTAGATGGGCAAAAAAGTCAATATTATGTTCTTTATGATTTTTTGATAGGGGCTTGCCTTGGATAATGGCACATTCTGAGGGAAGTTGACGGAAAAGGTTCACAATCTTAGACTCAAGAATGCTTCTTTGAGGTTCAGGACCAGAAAGTACAGCAGTAAATTTATATTTATTTGGGATTGCTTTTTTTTTGTGTTTTGAAAATCGAGAAAGAGGGCCTATTTTAAAACACCTGTTGTTCGTAAAAGAGGATAAATTCCCTGATAAGTTGATTTTTTGATTTGTGTCTGGAATCCAACAAAAATCAAATTGATTAATATAGTTTCTATTGATTTTTCTGAGAATAGGTTTGAGCAGCTTTGGCCCCATTATATCAGTTTGATGACAAATAAAAATATTTGTAGTTTTTTTACTTTTTAGTCCAAATCTATTATCGGAAATGATGATGTCATAATTAAATTTTTTGACTAGATCATTGGCAATTTTTTCTTCTTTT
>JAYYEV010000105.1:0-41736 GCA_036159515.1 Bacteroidota bacterium
AGACGTTAGAGGAAAAGTAGTTTACACCAACAATACGGTAAACAACAACACTATAAACGTTAATCTATCAGACCTTGAAAAAGGAATGTACATGATTAATGTAGAAACGACTAACGGAACCATGACTGAAAACGTTATTGTTCAGTAATTAGTTCAACCACATAAAAAAATGAAAGGGAGTTTAACGACTCCCTTTTTTTTTAACTCATGATAATCAAATAGCTGTAATATTTTGTAAATTGCTGAAGTACAATTTTTTAGTTAACAACCTCAAATATCATAACCCTTGAAATTAAATTTTACACGTCATATTATTGGATTATTATTAGCATTTAGTCTTTTTAGTTATAATTACAGTCAATGTTATTATGTTGTTGATATGCAAGACTCCTGGGGGGATGGATGGAATGGCGCATCGCTTGACGTATCAATTAATGGAAGTCTAGTTAGCAGTTTAACATTTACAAATGGAGGTAATTTCACAGACTCAGTTTTTAGCTTAAATGGAGACTTTGTTGAATTTTATTTTAATTCAGGAGATTGGGATACAGAAATTACATACCAAATATACGACCCATCCTCAAATCAAATAGGTTCCTATGGCCCATATCCAAATAACCAAGGTAACTCTGGTCCCGTAACATCAGATACATCTAACTCTACATGTTCACCTCAATTTGTAAATGTTACTTTTCAAGTTGACATGAGTAACGTATCTTCCAGCTTTACCACACCAGAAATAAATGGAAATTGGAACAATTTCTGTGGGAATTGCGACCCTATGGTTGATCCCGATGGAGATGGAATTTGGGAAAAAACAGTATCGCTGTTTACAGGAACATACGAATATATTTTTAGTGCAGATTCATTGAGTATTCAAGAATCAATTGATCCAAACAGTTTGTGTTCCAATGGTAGTTTTATTTTACCAAGAAGATATATTAATGTGGGGGCATTTGATGTGATATTACCAGTGGTTTGTTGGAATTCATGTGAAGCTTGTAATGACTTTCCTCAACCACCAACAGGCATAACATGTAATACTGGAAATGCAGGAATTGTTTTTACTGATGATTGTGAAGCGCAGGGAAATTGGACCGGAAATTTTGGGACTTCTAATGGTACTTGGCAAGTTAATGATGGGGGTACTGCTTCTGGCGGAACTGGACCTGATGGGGCGCACAGCGGTGTAAATTACTTTTATTATGAATCAAGTACATGGGGTGGCGGTGGGCCAAGCTTATTTGATACTGCAACTATTATTACCCCTCCAATTGATTTATCCAATATGTATGATGACGCTGAACTTACATTTTGGATGCATGCCAGAGGAAGTTCAATGGGAAGTTTAGCAGTAGGGTTATCCAACTCTCCTAATGGTCCGTTTAATAATGTTTACTATCAGTTTGGAGAAATACATGCAAATGCCAATGATCCTTGGTCTCAAATTGGAATAAATGTTGGAAATTATGTAGGTCAAACTTTGTATGTTAGTTTTACTTACGCACGTCTACCTAATGCCAACCCATCATATACTGGAGATTTAGCCATTGACTTAATCGAAGTGAATTCTTGTTCCACATGCCCTTCTCCGAGTTTACTTAGTTCAAATAACATTACTTCTTCTAGTGCCACTCTAACATGGGCTCCATCTGGAAATGAAACCCAATGGATGATTCATTACAATAATGCTACAATGGTAACTAGTACAATTCCCACAACCCTAACAGGTCTTTCACCAAATACATTATATAATTGTCATGTTTCTGCTATATGCGGACCAGGCGATACAAGTTCACTTTCAACACCTACTTTTTTTACTACAGCGTGTGCTCCAACACTTGCCCCCATAAATGAAAATTTTGATGCTGGTTTTTCTCCTTGTTGGTCTCAAGACATATTTAATGACGACTTTGATTGGGAATTAGAAGATGGAGGAACTCCTTCAGCAGGAACCGGACCAGACGATGATGTTAGTATTGGAGGCAATTACATGTATACAGAAGCGTCAAACCCGAGGCAAGATGGCGACTTCGCCATTATGTACAGTGAAGAAATTGACCTTAGTAATCTGTCCTCTGCAGAAGTCCGATTTTTTACTCACATGTATGGTTCTGCCATAGGCGAATTACAAGTAGATATGTATGACAATGGTTCTTACACTACTATTTTTAATAAAATTGGAGAACAAGTAGACGCTTGGGTGGAAGAAGTCATTTTAATCAACCCAACATCCAATATTATTCACTTTAGGATAACTGGAATATTAGGTGTAAACGCCAACGGTGACACATGGCCAGGTGATATTGCTATTGATGAATTTAGTGTAGTTGAACCCATTGCTAATGACATCGAAGTATCAACAACCAACATGGTATCTGAATGCGAATTCACTAGTGCTGAGCAGCTTAGTATGAATATTAAAAACAATGGAATAGCTTTACAAACTAATTTTGATGTTTCCTATACCATAAATGGTGGTCAGCAAGTATTTGAAACCTGTAATTTAGTATTGAATGGTGGTGACTCAGCTAATTACACTTTTAGCACTCCAGTTGATTTAAGTAATGATGGAGTATACAATATTTCCTTTCAATCTCATTTATCCAATGACCAAGTTTCATCTAACGATGGATTTACCACAATTATTGAGAACTATTTAAGTCCATCTATACCAACTACTGTGGATGACACTATATGTAGTGGTGATACGGCCATATTACAGGCTACAACAACAGAGGGGCTAATAAATTGGTACACTGATGTCAATGGTAATAACACTTTATCTTCTTCTACTGTTACACCAACTACAACCACAACATATTATGCCACAGTACAAGCATGTGATTTTTACAGAGATGATATGGAAGGATATTTAGCTGGGAATTTAATTGCACAATCATCTCCAAATTGGGCTACTTGGTCGGGCAGCGTTGGAGGACAAGATGATGCATTTATTTCCAATTCTCAAGCATTTTCAGGAAGTAACTCTATTTATTTAAACTACTTAAATGATGACGATTTATATCTTCCTTTTGATCAAGTATATAACTCTGGGGAAGTAGAAATCATATTTAATATGTATGTTGTCACCAATGCGCATTTAAATCTTCAAGATGATCTTCCAGTAAGTTCACCTGAAATATTAGACCTCAGTTTCACCAATAATGGAATGTTAGAAATAAATATTGGCGGAACTTTACTAATTGGCACCTATCCTGGAACTAACCAATGGTTTGAATTAAAAATAACGGGAGATCTTTCTAGTTCTATTTGGGGCGTTTATGTAAACGGAGCTTATCAGGGGGGTACTGTTGCCGCTAATGGAAACAATATTGCTTCTGTTAACTTTAAACCTGAAATGGGTGATGAGTATTACATTGATGATGTGGAATGGTATGTAATCTCTGACGATGATTGTGTTAGTTCAACTACTCCAGTAACCGTTTATGTTGAAGATTGCAGTCATCTAAATGGGGTTAGTTATGAGACCATAGATATTTATCCAATTCCATCTTTTGGTCAATTAAACATTAATTCAAATACAAAAATAAAGTGTATCACAGTTACTGATTTAACAGGAAAGTCTATAAAGTCTTTTTATCCTACATATAACACCAATTTGAATTTAGATTTATCTAATATGTCTTCAGGACAATATTATCTTAGATTTGAAACTGAAAAATCAATTGTTTTTAAGAAGTTTATCCTTAAAAAGTAGAAAATTTAATATTAACTTTATAAGCTTATGTTGAAATTATATTTCAACTTAACAGTTTAAAATTCCAAAAAATGAAAAATTATTTTAAAAGCCTAATATCTCTAGCTTTTTCGTTATTAGTTACATGCATTTCGTATTCACAATGTGACTACTTCATAAACATGCAAGACTCCTATGGAGATGGGTGGAATGGTGCATCAATTGATGTTGCTGTAAACGGTACTATTGTTAGTAACCTTACCATTAGCAATGGATATAATGATAGCGGTTACGTCTCTACATATACAAATGACGTTGTTGAATTTACATTTAACTCTGGTTCATGGGATAGCGAAATCACATTTCAAATTACGGACCCAGCTGGAAATTCTTTAGGTAGTTTTGGAACTAATCCAACAATAGGGTTATTTTTAACACACACTTCTAACTCTACATGCGCTCCGCCATCCTGTATGGCTCCAAGTGGATTTATTGCATCCAATATTTCAGCCAGCTCTGCAGATATTTCATGGACTGGAGCGATTAATGCAAACTCATTTACCATAGAATATGGTGCAAGCGGTTTTGCTTTAGGCTCTGGTACAACCATTAACGCTACAACAACGAATTACACCGTTACCGGTCTAAATCCTAGCAGTTCATATGATGTTTACCTACAAGCTGATTGTGGAGCTGGGGATACGAGTAGTATTGCAGGACCCTTTACATTCGCAACCAGTATACAGGGGGCAGGAAACATAACCTGTACAACTGGGTTTCCAGGAGCTGCATTTGTAGATGACCTAGAAGTTCAAGGTATATGGACTGGTGATTTTGGCACTGGAAATGGCGTGTGGAAAGTAAATTCTGGTGGTACATCATCTTTAAACACTGGACCGTCAGGTGCTCATAGTGGGAATAGTTATTTTTATTTTGAAACCAGTACAGGAGGCGGAACAACAGGAACAATAGTTACACCTGTAATTGATCTCACATCAGCTTCTAATGATGCTGAACTCTCCTTTTGGATACATGCATTTGGAGCTACAATGGGAACATTAGATGTTGGAGTAGGAACAAGTGCCTCAGGACCATTCACCAATATTTTTTCGCAATCTGGTCAACTCCAAACGTCAAGTGCAGACCCTTTTCAAAACGTAGGTGTCAACATAGCTAATTATATTGGGCAGCAAATTTATGTGAGCTTTACTTATACAAGGGGCTCTTCTTTTACTGGTGACATCACCATAGATTTAGTTGAAGTATTGTCCTGTTTCAATTGTCCTGGCCCATCAAATTTGCAAGCATTTAATTTAACAGGTTTCAGCGGAGATGTTTCATGGACAGCTAGTGGTGCTGCAAATGATTGGAATATTTGGTATCACCCTCAAGGTTCTCCGATGGGAACTCCAACATTGGTGACTAATGACACCGTATCACTCACAGGGCTATCACCAGTTACTACTTACGAGTTCTATGTACAAGCTAACTGTACTGGAGATTCAAGTATCATTGTGGGGCCTCTGTTTTTTACAACACCTTGTGCAGCCCTATTACCTCCACAACTTGAAGATTTTTCTGCTGGATATCCGCCTAACAACTGTTGGGATGAGGCAAGCACTGGTGATCCAGGTACTGGCCCATCTACATTTGGTACAGGAAGTTGGATTCAAGATGGATTTGCAAATGTTGGAAACACAGGTGCAGTTAAAATTTATTTATACGGAAATTCGCAAAGTGATTGGATTTTATCTCCACAATATGATTTGAGTGCAGGTGGACCATATCAGGTTGAGTTTGATTTTGGCGTATTTAATGTGGGTAGTTCTAGCCCTGGAACTTTAGGATCTGATGACAGAGTAGAACTTCTTATTTCAGATAATGGTGGATTTAGTTGGCAACCTCTTTCAAGTTGGAGTGGAACTTACGTGACAAGCCCTAATGGAAATCATGAAATCGTTTCACTTAGTTCTTTTTCAGGTATTGTAGAATTTGCATTTTGGGGGACCGATGGTATTGTTGATGATCCAGAAGCCAATGATGTAATGGTTGACAACTTTCAAGTTAGAACTATTCCATCTTGCCCGCAGCCACTATCATTACAGGTTTCTAATGTTACTGGTGATTCTGCTACTGCAACGTGGACTGCAGGTGGTACTGAAACATTATGGAATGTACAATGGGGATTATCAGGATTTAATCCCGGTTCTGGGTTGGGAGATACTACAAGTGTTACCAACTTTATTATGACCCCCTTGAGTCCATCTACAGCTTATGATGTTTATGTTCAAGCTATCTGTGCAGGAGGAGATTCAAGCTCCTGGACAGGTCCATATACTTACAACACTCCAATACAAGGTCCACAAGGAATAACCTGTTCTACAGGAAATCCTGGTGTTGTCCTTTCTGATGACCTTGAGTCACAAGCCAGCTGGACAGGAGATTTTACCTCTACAGGATTAGGCTGGAGGATGAATTCTGGGACCACCAGTTCAACAGGAACTGGGCCTTCAGGTGCACATAGTGGTTCTAATTACTTTTATTTTGAATGTACAGGAGGAGGAAATTCTTCTGGAACTATTGTGTCTCCTATGGTTGATTTAGCTTTTGGAGCAGATGATGCAGAATTATCTTTCTGGGTTCATGCATATGGTGCAACCATTGGAACTTTAGACGTAGGTGTTGGTACTAGCCCAGCTGGACCATTTAATACCATTTTCACCAACACGGGTCAATTACAAAGTAATAATTCAGATCCTTACCAAAATGTTGGAATTAATTTGGGGTCTTACATAGGACAACAAGTTTATTTAGCTTTTACATACACTAAAGGTTCGTCATTTACTGGGGATATTGCTATTGATTTAGTGGAAGTAACTTCATGTCTATCATGTGCTGCTCCCTCAAATATCACATTAAACAACCTTTCTGCGGATACTGCTAACATAAGCTGGACATCAAATAGTTCTGATTCGTTATGGTTGGTATACTTATCTCCTAATAATACGCCTGTTAGTAACATTACCCCTTTTACTGCTAACAACGATACCATTGATATTGTAGTTAACCCGAGTACAACCTATAACGTTTACATTCAAAGTATATGCAGCAGTGGAGATAGTAGTATTTTGGCTGGACCACTAAATTTCGTCACCCCATGTACATACACTATTGCACCGTATTTTACGAGCTTTGATTTTGGATTTCCACTCTGCTGGACACAAGGTTCTGCAGATATATTTGATTGGACGTTAGATGCAAATGGGACAACATCATCAAGTACTGGTCCATCAGATGACTTAACTGGAGGTGGGAATTACATGTACATAGAAACCTCATCTCCAAGAACTCAAGGCGATTTTGCAATTTTACATTCCCCCAATATTGACTTAAGTGCTTTGACGGTGCCTGAACTTCGTTTTTATTCTCACATGTATGGTCAAACCATTGACTCTTTAGTTATTGACATTACCGATGATGGTGGTCTAACATACAATAACATCTTTAACAAATTTGGAGATCAGGGAGACGTTTGGAACGAAGAACTGGTAATTCTCTCTAACTATTCCGGAATTGTTAGTTTTAGAATTACGGGTTATGTAGGTAGCTCTTTCACAGGAGATATAGCCATTGATAATTTTGAGGTAAGAGAGGCTCCAACTTGCCCTCAACCACTCTCACTTAATGCTATCAATCTTTTTGCTGATTCAGTAGATTTAACATGGACAGCAGGGTTAAATGAAACTGAATGGTATGTTTACCTAGTACCCGACACGAGTACATTAGCGAGTACATCTCCAATACTAGTGTATAATGATACAGCTAGCTTTGCTATTAACCCTAACACCACGTATAGTTTCTATGTTCAAGGCATTTGCGGTCCTGCAGATTCTAGTTTACTTTCAGGACCATACACATTTAGCTCTCCATGTGTTGCTATTACATCGCTACCCTATTTGGAAGATATGAGTACCTGGCCTCCAAACTGTTGGGATCTCACAGGTGGCACACAAACATGTATACATTACAATGGAACAGCAGTAGAAGCTAGCTACTGGAGTTGGCCAAATGGAAATAATGCGCTAATGACATCCCCTATTTTTGATGTTTCATCATTAATTAGTCCTGAGTTGATTTTTGATTGGTCTCATACATACAATACATTCTATCCAAATGATGCATTAGAAGTATTGGTGTCGGATGATGGCGGAACAACATGGAATCAAATTTGGTATAAAGCTGGAGCAGATTTAGAGTCTAATGATGGAGCAAGTACTCAATCTCCTGGTAGTTTTGTTTCATCAGGAAGGATTAATCTATCCATTTATGGCAATAACATCATGATAAGGTTCAATTTTGCGTCTGGCTATGGCCCAGATTGTTTTATTGATAATGTTCAAATTCTAGAAGCACCTGCCAACGACATTGGTGTGTTTTTAGCTGAAATGCCTTCTGCATCAACAGGCTGTACTATGGATAGTTCATTAGCTATAGTAACTATTAACAACTATGGAACAGCAAACCAAGTGAACTTTGATGTGATGTATGACTTGAATGGGAACATAGTTACCGAAACAATTGGAGACACTTTATTTGGTGGAAGCTCATTAACCTACACATTTAGTGATCATGTTGATTTCACTAATGATGGGAGTTATACCTTAATGTTTTCTACAAGTTTACCTAGTGACTCTGACACATCTAACGATATGTTCGGTACGATGCACTACGAAAATAAATATACTCCAGCATCTCCCACTACAACAGGTGATACAGTTTGTGGCGTTTCAGGAGTTGCTACGTTAACTGGAAATGCATCTTCTGGTTCGACACTAGACTGGTTTGACGACCCTAACGGAAATAATTTAATTCATACTGGGGATACTCTAGTAACACCTGTTATAAATACGACTACTAGCTACTGGGCTGCTTATCAAGAAATGGCACCTGGATATGTTGGCCCATCTGATTACTTCTTTGGGGGTGGTGGCTCAGTATCTACCTACAACAAGGGATTAGTTTTTGATGTATTTTCGTCTATCACAATTGACTCCGTGACAGTATATCCTAGTGATACTGGTAATATTGACGTCCAAATTATTGATGTTCTTGGGTCAAGTTACTACAATAATTCCATAAGTATATCAGGCCCAATACCCGCTAATGGTGCAGTAACAATTCCGATAGGAGCTAGTTTACAACCATCTTTTGGTTATTCTATTTTAGCAAGCTCAAGCACTGTAAATAGCGGATTGTACAGAAATGACAATGGAGCAGCATACCCTTATGATTATGGTAGCGCTATGTCTATTACTGGCGCATCAGATAGCCAAGCTGGATATTATTATTTCTTTTATAATTGGTCTATTTCATCCATCAGTTGTTATAGCGATTTAGTGGAGACTGTTGCTACAGTTGAACCCTGCGCATCAATAGAGGAAAAAACTGAATTTGATTTTGAAATCTATCCAAATCCTAACCAAGGCGAATTTACTTTAAACACCATGAAAACAAATGGTGAAATATCAATAGAAATAAGTGATATTAATGGAAAACTGATCTACAACAAAACCAGAAATGGCTTAGATAATAAATTACAAATTTCAAATATTGAAAGAGGAGTTTATTTCATAAAGGTGTCATCGAATAATGACCGTGTTGTTAAGCGTTTTGTAGTTCAATAATTAACAAAAGGATTGTAAGCTTTTTCGTGACCTATTGTAGTCTCTGGTCCATGACCACTGTACACTTTGGTATCATCAGGTAATGAAAACAATTTACTTTTGATCGAATTTATTAATTGGTTATGATTTCCACCGGGGAGATCAGTTCTTCCGATGCTTTCTCTAAATAAACAATCCCCATTGATTAGTATTTTAGATTGAGCATGATAAAATACTACATGACCAGGAGCATGACCAGGAACAAAAAGTACATTAAACTTTGTTGTCCCCAAAGTGAGATCTTTTTTCAAATCCATGAATTGGACTTTATCAGGTGGTGAATGCCGAATGGGGACACCATACATTGCACACACTCGTTCGAAACTTTGATACGTATCCAAATCCTTTTCAAAAATCATAGGCAATAAATCATATTTACTGCAGGCATATCCTGTACCAAACATATGATCTAAGTGACTATGCGTGTGCCATATTGCTTCTACTTTTAAACCAGAAGAAATAATAAAATTGTCAAGGGCCTTTTCTTCTTCTTCGTGATACATTCCTGGGTCAATAATAACTGCTTTCTTTTCATCGTTAAATACTACGTAAGTATTTTCAGAGAAAGGATTAAATACAAATTTTTGAATGGTGATCATAGACAGTAATTTGAAAACAAAAATAGCCTATGGTATGAAATTGGCTATCTTTGATAAGTAAACTTTGAAAAATTTTTTTCTCATATTAGCGTTGGTTGGTTGTTACATTGTTAATGCTCAATATTACAATGGGTCCAACTTAGTTTTTGGACAAAACAGAGTTCAGTACAACACGTTTTATTGGCAATCATATGATTATGAAAGAATAAAGACTCATTTTACAAAAGGAGGAGAAGAACTATCTATTTATACGGCAAAAACAGCGCAAAAATATTTAACTTCTTTAGAAAGATTTTTGGATTATAAGATGGATAAAAAAATCCACTTTTTAATTTACAATACTCAGGGTAAATTTAGACAAAGTAATGTTGGTCTTTCCAATAACATCACCACTAATATCGGTGGAAGCACTAAAATATTTGATGAAAAAATATTCGTTTATTTTAATGGAAGTCATGATGACTTGAACTATCAAATTAAGAGTGGTATAGCTGAGATTTTATTAGATCATATTTTTTACGGTAGTGTAAATCAGTCTGGAACAGATGGATGGAGTAGAAATCGATTTAATCCAGGACTTTCTGAATCTATAATGAATTTACCCATATGGTTTAAAAATGGGCTTATAGATTATTTATCAAAAGACTGGGACACGAATTTAGACAACAATCTTAAAGACCTTATTCTTTCTAAAAAAACTCGAAAGTTTAATTCACTTACAGAACAAGAGAGCATTTTATATGGACATGGACTATGGCGATATATTGATGAGATTTTTGGGAAAAATATGATACCCAACTTAATCTACATGTTTAGAGTAAGTAAGAGTATAGAAAGTGGGTGCATTTATATTTTAGGACTAAACTTAAACACCATACAAGAAGATTATATTCAATATTACAGACAACAGTTCATCAATGACAACAAAGTAACATTATCAACTAACCTCACCCCCTTAAGAATTAAAAGCAAAAAAAATAGATTTTACAGAAATATCAAGATAAGTCCTGATGGGAATTTAATCGCATTTGTTGAACACTATCTCGGTCAATATAAAGTGAAAATACATGATATAAATAAGAACAGAACCAGCACCATTTTAAAAGGTGATCACAAACTAAATAGAATTCCAGATTTAACTCATCCATCTATTACATGGCATCCTAATGGCAGTGTAATTGCCATTTTTGAAGAGAAAAAAGGTGAAGTGATTCTAAATTTATATCAATCTGAAACAAATAAAAAAAATCCTAGACCAATAGGAGATATACAAAAAGTACTAAGTTGTGATTATAATTTAAAAGGGGACAAAATCATTCTATCCGCTTGCAAAAATGGACAAACAGATCTATTTGAATTTTCAGTTTTGGGAAACAGTCTGGTACAAATTACAAATGATCCATTCGACAACTTACACCCAAAATATAAAGCTAATTCAAATGTGATTATTTATTCATCAAACAAGTCTGAATCCTCATCTACTCCTCAAAATAGCAGCTTCGATCTTTATGAGATAAATAAACTAACTAGAAAGGTTGTTCAGCTCACAAATACTCCAAATGTTAATGAAATTCAACCACAACCAGAAAGCAAATTTTCATACCATTATTTAAGCAATAATAATGGTGTTAACAACCATTACAAAAGGGCTACAGATAGTTCAATTAGCCATATAGATACCATTATTCACTACCGGAAATACCAAACCCCCTACCAACTTTCTAATTTTGACAGAAATATTCAAGAGTTAGATATTCATCCACAAACAAAAAAATTCATTACACTATATAAAAAAAATGGGAAATATCAATTTCTAAAGGGGGACTTACAAAAACAAACGATTTTCGAAAATAATAATGTAAAGACTCGATTTGCTAATTATAAATCACAAAAAAGTATTATTGAAGTAGCTGGAGAGTCTAAAGCCGTAGATACATTAGTTGATATTTACAATTACACTTTTGAATCCGAAAAGAAAAACAAAAATACGCTTCGAAAATTGGGGAATCAGTCCAGCAAAAACATAGCTTTTAAGTTGCCTGTTAAAAAAATATATAATGTGAATTTTAGTGTTGGTGAGTTTGCTATGCAACTAAATCCCACTTTTAATAATCTCACTTATCAAAGGTTTAATGGTGGCGGATTTATTAATGCAAACACGGATGCATTTACATTAATACAACTCAAAGATTTGTATGAAGACTATAAGATAACTGCCGGTATAAAAGGTCCCGTTCAAATAAACAATATGGGCTATATTTTAATATTTGAAGATCTTAAACATAGAATGGATAAAAAAATACAATTATCAAGACAAACATTTAATAATATTAACGACAATCAATTTTTCTTCAACATTAAAAAAACGATAATAAATGATCTGAAATTTCAATATTCATTTCCGTTTAATGAGCTAACTAGCTTAAGGATAACCCCAAACTTAAGATATGATCAAGTTGTCACCCTTTCTAGCTCAGATCAATCCTTAGTAGAACCCAATCAAAACCACTTTCTGGGAGGAGGATTGCTGGAGTTTGTTTTTGACGCTACTAGGCCTGTAGGATTAAATATTAATAATGGATTTAGATTTAAGACTTGGATTGAAGGATATAAAGAATTGGACATTAAAGAGACAGATTTTTTTGTTTTTGGGTTTGACGCAAGAAACTATCTAAAGTTGCATAGAAACATTGTGTTTGCATCTAGATTAGCTGGTAGCTCTTCCTTTGGAAATCAGCGTTTAGTATATTTTATGGGGGGAGTAGATAATTGGCTTTTACCTAGAGATAACAGCTTGGTATTTCCTGATCAATATAGAAATCCATTAGCTACTGATCCAAACCAAAATTATCAATTTCAAACCATTGCAACTCCTATGAGAGGTTTTGGACAAAATGCAAGAAATGGAAGTAACTTCATAGCCATGAATCACGAATTAAGAATACCGATGTTCAGTTATTTTTCAAAAAAACCTTTAAAATCTGACTTTTTAACACATTTTATGCTAATTGGATTTGGTGATATAGGGTGTGCATGGACTGGCGCTAACCCATATTCTGATGATAACGCCTTTAATAACACTACCATTTCTAATGCCAATTACACCATAACTATTCAAAATCAAAAAGAACCTTTTATATATAGCTATGGGTGGGGTATAAGATCTAAAATATTTGGTTATTACGTTCGAATAGATTGGGGATTTGGCACAGATGACAATGTAAGATTAAAACCCATTAGACAAGTATCACTATCTTTAGACTTTTAATGATGGAGATAACCACGTTTATTACGCTCTTGTTTATTGGTCTTCTTGCGGGGATAGCTAGTGGTTACGTGGGTATTGGCGGTGGTATTATTATTATTCCTTCATTAATTTACTTTCTTGGGTTAGGTCAACACCAAGCACAAGGTGTCTCTTTAGCACTTATGCTCCCTCCTATCGGGATATTAGCATTTTATAAATATTACCAAAGCGGTTCATTTAATTTGGAGATTGAAGGTCAAATAGTAGAAAATAAACTTCTTATATATGCATTTATAATGGCTGTTTTCTTTGTTGTTGGGGGTTGGTTAGGAGCAAAATTGTCTTTAAAAACACCTGTTCACATTGTAAAACTTGTATTCGGCTCATTCATGTTATATGCATCTATAAAAATGATTTTAAATGGCATTAATCACTATTTAAAATGATAGAAGAAGTAAAAAAATTAGCTGACCAGTATTTTGAAGATATTGTAAAAATTAGACGATCACTGCATCAAAACCCAGAGTTGTCTTTTAAAGAGTACAATACTTCTCTTTTTATACAAAATATTCTAGAAGAAAATAACATTTCATATCAATCTGGTATTGTTAAAACTGGTATTGTAGCAGAAATAAAAGGTGAATTAAAATCAAATAACAATTTGCTATTAAGAGCTGATATGGACGCACTTCCTATTATTGAAAAAAATGAAATCCCATATAAATCGGTAAATGAAGGAGTAATGCATGCGTGTGGGCATGATGTTCATTCATCATCACTTTTAGGCACATTACTCATTTTAAATGACCTAAAGCACCTTTTCGGAGGTACTATACGATTTGTATTCCAGCCTGGTGAAGAAAAACTACCTGGTGGTGCAAGTTTAATGATAGAAGAAGGAGTGCTAGAGCCAAAACCATCATGTTGTATTGCTCAACATGTCTATCCTGAGTTAGAAGCGGGTAAAGTTGGTTTCAAAGCTGGTACATATATGGCTTCAGCAGATGAGATTTACATTACAATTAAAGGCAAGGGAGGACATGCTGCACTACCTCATTTACTAGTTGACCCGATAGTTATATCTGCGCAAATTATTACAAGCTTACAGCAAATAATAAGTCGTAATAATAATCCTGAAAACCCCTCTGTGTTATCATTTGGATATATTGATGCTAAAGGAGCCACCAATGTGATTCCAGACTCTGTTCACTTAAAAGGGACATTCCGAACATTTGATGAAAAATGGAGATTTGAAGCCCACAAGAAAATAAAAGCCATTGTTAATTCAATTTGTGATGGCAATGGAGCAGAATGTGAAATTGATCTCAAAGTGGGTTACCCGTTTCTAAAAAACGATCCAAATCTGACTATAAAATCTAAAGAATCTGCAATTGAATACCTTGGAAAAGAAAATGTCATTGATCTTAGTTTACGAATGACTTCTGAAGATTTTTCATTTTTCAGTCAAGTTGCTCCTTCTTGCTTTTATAGACTTGGTACTGGTGACGGTAAAACCATTAAAAAATTACACACATCTACCTTTGATGTAAATGAAGATGCTTTAAGAACTTCAACAGGTTTAATGGCCTATATTGTGCTTAAGGAATTAAATGCATAAACTATTTTTTTATTCCTCTTAATTAGCTAAATTAGTAAAGAAGCATTAGCTAAATCATGGTATCGTCACAGGTAAATTTAAAAGCTGCACTAAATAAGTTTTTTGGTTTCGACTCATTCAAGGGTGAACAAGAATCCGTTATCCAAAATTTACTAAATAAGAAAAATACATTTGTTATTATGCCAACGGGTGGTGGTAAATCTCTTTGTTATCAACTTCCCGCATTAATAAGTGAAGGTACTGCTATTGTGGTATCCCCACTAATTGCCCTCATGAAAAATCAAGTTGATGCTATCAGACAGGTGAGTGAAGTAGATGGAGTTGCTCATTTTTTAAACTCCTCTTTAAACAAAGGAGAAGTGAATATGGTCAAATCCGATGTGAAAAGTGGTATTACTAAATTATTGTACGTTGCCCCTGAATCACTTACCAAAAAAGAAAATATTGAATTCCTAACCAATATTACCATATCTTTCTTTGCTATAGATGAGGCACATTGTATATCGGAGTGGGGACATGATTTTAGACCTGAATACCGAAGGTTAAAACCCATGATAAAAGCCATAGACGATGTACCCATAATTGCACTCACTGCCACAGCAACACCTAAAGTTCAGACCGATATTCAGAAAAACTTAGGAATGACGGATGCCATTGTCTTTAAGGCTTCTTTTAATCGAACTAACCTATTCTATGAAGTAAGACCCAAAAAAAATGTACAAAAAGAAATTATTCGATTTATAAAAAATAGAATAGGCAAATCAGGTATCATTTATTGTTTGAGCCGAAAAAAAGTAGAAGAAATTGCGCAGTTACTACAAGTTAACGGAATCTCATCACTTCCCTATCATGCTGGACTGGATGCCAATACAAGAGCAAAGCACCAAGACATGTTTTTAATGGAAGAAGCTGATGTTATTGTAGCTACTATTGCCTTTGGAATGGGTATAGACAAACCTGATGTGAGGTTTGTCATTCACCATGATATTCCAAAATCGTTAGAGAGTTATTATCAGGAAACCGGAAGAGCTGGTCGAGATGGTGGAGAAGGTCACTGCCTTGCATTCTATAGTTATAAAGACATTGAGAAGCTTGAAAATTTTCTTCATGGGAAACCGATTGCAGAGCAAGAAGTAGGTCACCAACTTTTACAAGAAGTAGTTGCATTTTGTGAAACAAGCATAAATAGAAGAAAATTTATTCTTCATTATTTTGGAGAAGAATTTGATGAAATAAATGGAGCAGGTGCTAAAATGTGTGATAATTCTACCAACCCTAAAGAGACTACAGAAGGAAAAGAAAACGTAGCACTAGCATTATCATGTGTAAAATCGGTAAAAGCAAAACATAAGGTAAAATATTTTGTTGATCTTCTATCGGGGAATAAAACAGCTGAAATAAAAACATATCAAGGGGTATCATCTCCATTCTTTGGGAAAGGAAAAGAACATGATAATCATTTTTGGCATGCGGTTTATCGTCAAATAATAGTTGCTGGTTTACTTAAAAAAGAAGTTGAATCCTATGGCACATTACTCTTAACTCCAAAAGGAGAAAAATTCATGGACCAACCTACTAGTTTTATGTTAATTAAAGAACATGATTTTAGTGACACTGATGATGACGATCTTATATTAAATCAAAAAGGGGGAGGAGCTTTAGATGACAAACTATTTAATATGCTTAAAGATTTAAGAAAAAGCATAGCAACAAAAAAACAAATTCCTCCATTTGTAATCTTCCAAGACCCCTCTCTAGAAGAAATGACGGTACATTATCCAGTAACTATAGAGGAGCTTCATAATATTAGCGGTGTGGGTCGTGGGAAAGCGACACGATATGGAAAACCATTTATTGAACTTATTAACAATTACGTTAAGGAGAATAACATTGATCGAGTTCAAGATTTTGTGATGAAAAGCATTGTCAATAAAAGTGGACAAAAAGTAAATATTATTACCAATATTGATCGAAAATTGCCCCTTGAAGATATTGCAAAAAGCCAAGGAAAAGAAATTGGAGAACTAATTAAAGAAATAGAAAACATTGTTGCTTCGGGTACCAAAATAAATATCGATTATCATCTAAATAACATTCTTGACGAGGACACCCAACAAGAAATATATGATTACTTTTTAGAGGATGCTGAATCTGATGATATTAGTGCTGCTTACGATGAATTTGATGGGGATTATAGTGAAGAAGAATTGAGATTGATGAAAATCAAGTTTATGAGCGAAATGGCTAACTAAATAGTTTCAATTTATACCTATGTTCATATCCAGGGATTCCGGATAAACCCCCCGAGTGCAAGGCTATTACTGTTTTATTTTTGTTTTCATCTTTTTTTAGTTGATCAATTAAGGCAAAAAATAATTTTCCAGAATAAATTGGGTCTGTTTTTATTCCTGTTTCTTTATAAAATTCACGAATGAAATTTATTAATTGCATACTGTGTTTTGCATATCCTCCGAAGTGATATTGATGTAGGTAGTTAATGTTTTTATTAAGAGTATGATTGAATACATTAAAATAGTTTTTTTCAATTTGATCATTAATTTTTTCGGCTCCTTTTAATACCACTACGCCTCGTACCTTTTTATTTTTTTTACAAGATGATGCTAAACCGGCTAAGGTTGTACCTGTACCCACTTCACAGTATATTTCATCAAAGTCCATATTAATTTCATTTATAATTTCTTGGCAACCTTCTATTCCACATCGATTAGATCCCCCTTCTGGAATGAAGTAATAATTAGGCCAATTTTTCGTCCTCATATCATGCACAGACACATTACTACTGTAATCTTTTTTGCTCAAATAAATAAGTTCGGCATTGTTCATTTCACACTGCTTTAAAATGTCATTGAGTTTTTTTGGCTTTTGACCTCTAATTAAGATCACACATGGAATATTTTTTAAAGAACAAATAAAAGAAAGTGATTGAATATGCGATGAGAAAGCACCGCCCATGGATATTATACCACTGTAATTATTGTTATAATAAAATCGAAAATTATAATTCAGTTTTCGCCACTTATTCCCAGAAACTATAGGGTGAATTAAATCATCTCTTTTGATGTACACTTTTTGATTTACCCCAAATGGACTTAAGTCTAATTTTTCAAGAGGAGAGGGTAAATTAAACATGTTATTAAAACACCTCCTTCACTTCTAGAAGCGTTCGAAATGCCACACATTTTTGGCCAAATTTATCTATATGTTCCTTTTGAAGTTTGTGGGCGTATTTTGATTGGTAATCATGATAATTATTCCAATTTTCTAATAGATACTGTACACTGTATGATTTACCACCAGCTTCTTCTGCTAGGATTTTTGATAATTTACACTCTATAAATAGCCCTGTTTTCATTACATCTGGAATATGTTGTCCAGACATCCACTTCAACCATTCAGGTAATACATCTTCATCCACATTAACCGTAACGTTATAAATAATCATTTATGAACTTTTATTAATATTTTGATTTGTTTTCCCGGAAAGTTTTCTAAATCTTTTTCTTGCATCTATTACGTATAAACTTGATGGGTGATCAAATAAAATTTTTCTGTAATATTTTTTTGCAGATTCAAAATCAGTTAGATCGTTTTCATACAATTGGGCAATATTAAATAATGCTTTATCTAGAATAATAGAACCTGGAAATTCTTCTTCTAGCTGTTTCAAGACATCAATGGCTTTGTTTTGCCTTTGTTGCGTCTTAAATACTTGTGCTTTTCTAAACAAAATATCATCATTTAATGAGTGATTCTGGAATTGATTATAAATGGAATCATAGATTCGTAAAGCTTCATCATATTTTTTTTGAGCCACATACATATCCCCTTTTGCAAAAAGTTTCATGGCTACTTCTGAAGTATCCATGTTATAATTATCTGTTATTAAAACAGAAAGAGCTAAGGCATCATTTGCAATTAACTTTGATGTAGATGCTTTCAACACATCTAGTTGTGCTTGACACCAATCAAATTCACCTGCATAGTAATAGACCTTCGCGTTATTGAACTTCGCTTGATGCCCTAAGGGATCTTCTTTAAACTGCTTTTCTACTTTAAGATATAACAGCGATGCCTCCCAAATTTTATTTTCTAACACAAATAAGTCTGCCAGTAACATATTGACTTTTCCCTTCTTTAGTTGACTAATTCCGTTCAAGTTTAGCGTCTTTTTAAGGTGTTTTTTTGCCTCATCAATATCATTTAAATAATATGCTTCTAACTCCGCTAAATCTAACAATACCTCATACTTTCTTTCTGTTACCTTTCTAATTACATTCGCATTTTTATCTAGTTTGTAAAGAGTTTTCAAATAACTTGACTTAAGAGCCAACAGCTCTTGTGAATTATATATTTGATTAAAAAGGAGCTTTTGCTTAAGTGTTTTTAATTTTAAGGTTTCTCCTGTATACTTTTTTTCATCAGATTTTGAATTATTGATCACGTAATCAAAGCAATTCAATGCAATTTCAAAACTTTGATTATTAAGTGCTGTTTTTCCTAAATTAAGTACTTCTAAGCCATCTTTATTTAACTTTCTATCCAGTGCTAAAACTTGCTGATAAGCTCCATTAAAATCTTGATTCAATAAATAATACCAAATCAAAAGTTTGACATAAACCACATTTTTTGAATTAGCTTGAATTTTCTTAAGTAACGTCTTTCTGATCAACTCTTTTTCCGCCAATTGAGTCTCAAAATCAATTTGGTTTGATAAACCACTTTGAACCATTAAGAGATAATTTTCGTTCTCTTCTAATAAATCTAAATATAAATTTATCATTTGCTGATATTGGCCTTGCTTGCTCAATACACTAGCCATTTTGGTGTGATAGGTGAATGGATTTGCTTTGTTTAGTTTATTGGCCTTTTGGTAAAGGGTAAGTGCTCTTGATAGATCATTATTACGTTCGTAAGAAATACCTAGTTCAGAAATAACTCCATAAGAGGTTAATTCATTCACTAGGTCCAATGGCTTATCAAAATAGGATTCTGATTTTTTGTCATTTTCAAAGTGCTTATACAACTCCCCTAAATCTACATATATAGATAATCTTTCAGGAAAGTACTTAAGATATGATTTACATAGTTTCTCCACATTTTTATACCTCCCTAGCTCCATTAAAGCAGAACTGTAATAATGGTAAATCTCAGGCAGCAAACTGGATTCTTGCTCTAATTTTTCAAAGTACATGACAGACTTCTCAAAGTCTCCATCCTGAAAATAGCTGTTGGCGAGTTTTATATCGGTGTCTGATTGTTGATTATAACCGAATAAATTAATGAATATAAATACATTAAACAATATGAACCTACAACACACCATTACATGAGTTTGCTATAATGTTTTTAAAGTATGAATCTAAAGAGTCATGTGAATTTATTACATATTGGTAATCATAATAATGTCTTTTAAAATCCATGGATATATTGGTTACGTTTCTTTCTTCTAGAGTTAAAAAAATAGGGATGGAATCAATAGGCAATAAATCCTTTTTCAAATCTTTTCTTAACCATTCTAATTGTTTGATCTGATTCGAAATTTTTAATCCCATTGCGTGGTGTTTTACACCAAATTCTCCTGGTTTAATCTTTTTAATTCCTTTATAATAATTTAAGGTACTTCCTAATTCCAAACTGAATGAATCTACACATCTATTTATATTTTTAATGTTGTAGTGAAATGCATTGAAAGCGGTTTCTAATTGACTTAAATCTATAAGGTCTAAGTTCTTTTTCTGATTTTCTAGTTGTTTCAATAGGTCATTAATTCTTAGTTCACTTTTTGATTCACACGAATAAAAAGAAATAAAAACAACCAAAATTAGTAACTGCCGTATTCTTTTTAATTGATCCATTCAAATCCGGTATAAGGCAATAAGACATCTGGAATTTTAATTCCTTCGGGTGATTGATAAAATTCCAATAATGATGCCAAAATTCTTGGCAATGCTAGTGCACTTCCATTTAAAGTATGAGCTAGTTGAGGTTTATTATCAACTGGAGATCGATACCTTAATTTTAATCTA
This sequence comes from Bacteroidota bacterium, assembly GCA_036159515.1. GTDB lineage: Bacteria > Bacteroidota > Bacteroidia > Flavobacteriales_D > Parvicellaceae. The sequence continues at coordinate 20,935 of JAYYEV010000105.1, forward strand.
TTTGCTTGAAAAGTCTCAAAATTAGAGACTGAACTTACTTCCAACCATTTTTTTTGTCCTACGGAATAAACTTCAAAATCATAGGTGAGTGAAGAAGTAAATCCTAAGTCACCTCCACATAATTTCAAAATACGAAAAGGCAAACCCAACTTCCTAACTAAACTTTCAATATGATCTTTCATTTCATTTAACGTATCATAACTCTTCTCTTGGCTTGTAATTTGGACTATTTCAACTTTATCAAATTGATGTAATCTATTTAGTCCTCTTACTTCTTTTCCGTACGAGCCTGCCTCTCTTCTAAAGCATGGAGTATATCCTACATGTTTAATAGGAAGATCTTCATATGCTAGTAGACTACCTCTGTACACATTAGTGATGGGAACTTCTGCCGTTGGAATTAAATATAAATCATCATTTACAACATGGTACATTTGACCCTCTTTGTCTGGGAGTTGACCAGTTCCATAACCTGAATCCTCATTTACTAGGTGCGGAACCAATAACTCATTATAACCTGCTTTATTTCCTTCATTTAAAAAAAACTGGATCAGGGCACGTTGTAAAATGGCACCTTTACCCATATAAACTGGAAAACCAGCACCAGTTATTTTAACTCCAAGTTCAAAATCAATTAGATTATATTTCTTAGCTAACTCCCAATGTGGAAAAAGATTATTTCCTGATTCTTTAAAATCCGAAATCAAAACTTGTTCATTGTCAGATTCATTTTTTCCTTCAGGAACAAGATCATTAGGAACATTAGGCACAAGCAATAGCACCTCATTCAATTGTTTTTCCAATGAGATAAAACGATCTTTCATCTGCTTGATATCTTCTTTTAAATTGCTCGTTTTAGCCTTTGTTTCATTGGCAAGAGAAGTATTTCCTTGTTTATATAATTCACCGATTTGAGATGAAAGTTGATTTAATGTAGCCTTAGCGCTATCTAATTTTTGTTGGACATTTCTTTTTTCCTCGTCAATGTGAAACGCCTGTTCTAGCTCAGTTGAATAGTCAACTTTTCGAACTTTCATTAACTTATCAGCTATTTCTTGTTTTTTTTCTCTGATTCGTTGAATTTCTAACATACTTCTTGATATCGAGTTTGAATTCCTAAATATAGATACAAAAAAAGCGCTTTAAAAGCGCTTTTAAATAATAAATGTTAATGGTCTACCCTTCCAGAGGTGTTACCGAAACATAAGATTTGTTATTAGCTTTTTTTCTAAACTCAACTACTCCATTTTTTAGCGCAAACAAGGTGTGGTCTTTTCCAATGCCCACGTTGTCTCCAGGATAGTGTTTAGTACCTCTTTGACGAACTATAATATTTCCTGCGATAGCAAGTTGACCGCCAAAAATTTTAACGCCTAATCGTTTCGATTCTGATTCTCTTCCGTTTTTTGAACTACCGACTCCTTTTTTATGTGCCATTTTAAATTATTTTAAGTGGTTAACTATCTTTTTTTGGTGCTGCTTTTTTAGGGGCAGCTTTTTTGGGAGTAGCTGCTTTTTTTGCTACAGGTTTTGCAGATGTTGCTTTTTTTGCAGTAGCAGTCTTTTTAGGAGCAGCTTTTTTCTCTACCGTTTCTTTCTTGGGAGCAGCTGCTTTTTTAGGGGCAGCTTTTTTACCAATTTCTTGAATGGAGATTTCGGTTAATCTTTGTCTATGACCATTTTTAACCGCATATCCTTTTCTTCTTTTCTTTTTAAAGACAATTACTTTGTCTCCTTTCAGGTGCTGTACGATCTTTGCCGTAACTTGAACACCATTTACAGCTGGGGCGCCAACAGAAACTTTACCATTATCATCCAATAAAAGAACTTGATCAAAAGTCACTTTTGACCCAGCTTTCCCCTCCAATTGGTGAACAAAGTATCGTTGATCTTTCTCTACTTTAAATTGTTGCCCTGCTATTTCAACTATTGCGTACATGCTCAATTATTTATTTGATTTAATTTAAACGGGGTGCAAATGTAATTTAATTTATTTACTTCTCACAATTATATCACATTTAATAGCTGCAACTATGTTCTAAATTGAATATGTTTAGTATTTTCAATTTCATGAAATTTCTTGAGCCAATTTCTGTAAGTCGTATTTCTTCATTACTTGATATACCTTTTTTTGGTGATGGAGAAAAGTTAGTGTATGGACTCAATGAAATCAATCGATGCGAGGAAGGAGATATTATTTTTGTTAACCATCCTAAATATCAAGCAAGAGCAGAATTATCTAAAGCAACAGCTATTATTACGAAAATAAGAAACTTAGAGTCAAAAAAAATACAATTAATAAGTAACAGACCATTCCTAGATTTCAATTTGCTGATCAAAAAAGTAAAACCATCATCTACTATCAAACTAAAATGCGGAGAAAATACATTTATACATCCCTCTGTTGTAATTGGAAACAATGTTAAAATAGGTAGTAACTGTAAAATTCATCCCAATGTTGTTTTCTATGATAATGTTAATGTAGGAGATAACTGTGTCATCCATTCCAATTCAGTTATTGGTTCAAATGCTTTCTATTTTAATAAAGAAAATAATCAGTATACTGCATTAACTACCTGCGGATCGGTAAGAATAGGAAATCATGTGGAAATAGGTGCAAACAATACCATTGACTCTGGAGTGACTAATGAAACTGTAATTGGAGACGGAACCAAAATTGATAATCTTGTACACATTGGACATGATACTAAAATTGGAAAAAATTGCCTTATAGCTGCACAGGTGGGTATTGCCGGGTGTAATACCATAGGAGATAATGTTACTCTTTGGGGACAAGTGGGTATTCCCAGCAATTTAAAAATTGGAAAAGGAGCCACTATATTAGGTAAATCTGGACCTATAAGTGATGTGAAAGAAAACGACATCATCTTTGGTGTGCCTGGTATTAATTCTAAACAACGCTTTAGAGAACTTATTATCCAACGAAAATTGCCTGACATCTTAAAAAAACTAAATCTGGAATGAGTAGTGATGGTATAGGTCGTCTAACACAAATGCTAGAGCTTAATGAGTTTAAACTCAACTCATTATTAGAAATAACCAAGGGAATAAACCATAATTTGTCGATCCCAAATATTCTAAAAATTTATGAATACATTTTAAGGGAACAACTTGGGGTCAGTAAGTTATTGCTTTACGCCTATGATCAAAAAAATTGGAAATGTATCCTTCATTTTGGGGCGAAAGGACTAAATAAAAAAATTAAAGTAGCTGAAGAATTAATTCATATTAAAGATATTACGGTAATAGAATCTTCCTCAATTGATACATTAAATTCATTCGATATCATCATTCCCATTTTCCACAAAAAAACTGCGCTTTCATATTTATTGTTGGGGGGATTAGAGGGAGAAGAGATGAATTATAGCCCTGAAATTAAACATATGCCATTCATTCAAACGCTTACTAGCATTATTGTAGTTGCTATTGAAAATAAGCGATTTGCCAGCGAATTATTACAACAAGAAATACATAAGAAAGAAATCCAAGTAGCTGGAGAAATGCAGAAATTACTATTTCCTTTAGAATTCCCTAAAAACAAATACATTGAAGTAGCTGCTAGGTATGAACCAAAACATCTTGTAGGAGGAGACTATTATGATTTTATTATGTTAAATGAATATGAGTACTTTTTTTGTATAGCAGATGTGTCAGGTAAAGGTGTAGCAGCAGCTCTTTTAATGAGCAATTTTCAAGCGAATCTGAGAGCAATAATTAAGTATAATTACAAGAAAATAAGTCTTGAAGATTTAATTAAAAACCTCAATGAGGATGTGAATAATGCTGCTAAAGGAGAAAAATTCATCACCTTTTTTGCTGCTCATTACAATGGGAAAAATAAAACACTTCAATATATAAATGCAGGTCACAACTACCCCATTTTAATAGATCACCAAAAAACGAAGTTATTAAATAAAGGATGTATTGGGCTTGGCATGTTAGAAGAAATTCCAAAAATTGAAATAGAAAAATTTAGGGTTGAACCTAATTCTATTCTAGTATGCTATACAGATGGAATAGTGGAGCTTGAAAACAGTAATGGTGTGCCGTTTGAAACCGAAAATCTTGAAAAAACAATTAAAATCAATTTCAATTTAACTATGGAAGAACTTGATCATAATATTTTTGAGAGATTAGATGAGTTTAGAGGTGAAAAGGAATTTTTAGACGATACAGCAGTAATGAGTTTTAAATTTCTTTAACCTACGAAAGAAGTTTGATGACCCTCTTTAAAGAATCTATAAAATAATCAATCTCTTCTTTAGTATTGTAAAAAGCTAAACTCACTCTTGCCGTGCCAGGTATTTGGTAAAAGTCCATTAAAGGTTGAGTACAATGATGACCGGTTCGTATAGCAATACCCATTTGATCTAACAGGGTTCCAACATCAAAAGGATGTGTGCCGTCAATTAAAAAAGAAATCACACTTGTTTTCTTTTCAGCTTGTCCAACAATGTTAATGTTATTGAATTTTACTAATTGTTCAGTAGCATAATGTAAAAGAAAATCTTCATGCTGTTGGATATTTTTTAATCCTATGTTGCTCATATAATTTAAGGCAGTGGACAATGCAATAGCTCCACTTATATTTGGGGTTCCTGCTTCTAGAAAAAGTGGAGGATCGTTGTACGTTGTTTTTTCAAAAGTAACTTCTTTGATCATGTCACCTCCACCTATAAAAGGTATCATCTCTTCGAATAATTCATATTTAACATATAAGATCCCTATCCCTGTTGGGGCAAGGGTTTTATGTCCACTAAAAACTAAAAAATCACAATCTATTTTTTGAACATCAAGGGCAAAATGGGGTGCCGACTGAGCTGCATCAATTAGAATTTTACAATTATGCTTTCTTGCTAACTCCACCATTTCATGAATAGGATTAATAGTTCCTAATGTATTGGAGACGTGAGAAATGGCAATTAATTTAGTCTTTGAGGTTAATCGTTTCTCAAATTCTTCCATAACGATTTCCCCCTTTTGATTAATGGGAGTAACCATCAATCTAGCTCCAGTAATTTCACAAATCATTTGCCATGGGACAATATTACTATGATGTTCCAGGGTAGATATTAAAATTTCGTCTCCTTTTTGTAAGTGATGAGTAGCCCATGATCTAGCAACTGTATTGATGCCATCTGTAGTACCTTTTGTGAAAACTATTTCTTCGGGTCTAGAAGCATTAAGAAATTTTTGTGCTGTTATTCTCGCGTTTTCATATGCATTGGTGGCACGCTGACTGAGCTCATGAACTCCCCTATGAACATTTGAATTAGTTGATTCATAATATTGATTCATGGATTGAATTACACAACTAGGCTTTTGGCTAGTAGCTGCATTGTCGAAATAAATCAATTTTTTATCATGAACTTTGGTATCTAATATGGGGAAGTCCGCTCTGTAATTCATCTTGGAATCAAATTTCAAAGATAACTTAGTAAAATTTAATCTGATTAGTTTGATGAATTATTTGTTGCTCCAATTTGATAACAAATCAACAACTCATTATCTAAAATAGTAATCAACTCATCAATTTCATCTCTATTAATATCAGTTATACAGAACTGATTAGACGATCTAAAATAATCCGGAGATAAAGAAAATCTTTTATTGATTAATTGCATTTCTTTTGTTTTCGAATTGAAAATGGGAACAAAATTTAGATTTCCGTTACCAGAAAGTATTTCAAAAGGATAATCAAAATTGTAATTGTATTCTTGGTCGCCATCTAAAACAATTTTGAGTGTATTCTCTTTTTTATGACAGTAAAATAAGGATCTGTTATTTGAAAGATGTAAAGTAGTTTTAAAAGCTTTTTTATCAATGACGTCGTCCATTACATTTTGCTCTTCCAAAGAGAACACATATTTTGATATTCCGCCTCGGTCATTTTCGAATGTAATAGATGAAGAATCTATATTAAATGATTTTTCTATGAAATAATCTGAACCTAAAGAAATACCTAACTTAGACTTTAATTTCAATCTTAGCTGCCCCTTTCTATTGTACAAATTAACAACTCCACTATCCTGAATGGTGAAAATGTAGTCAAGGCCATTAATAGCAAAGTGTGTAATAGGGTGGTGAATAGGTGATTTAAGCACTGGTTTCTCCCAGCCTAGAACAGGTTTACCAGAAAGATCAAAATTATATATCCTGTTATCATCAAGTGCAATTAAAAACCTATAATTATTGTTTTGATCATAATCTAGGGCCACCACTTCATTAGTGGCCTTAAATGGTAGTGTAATGGGAAATGATTCTAAAGAGTTACCCAAAATATCTATAACGTAAATCGATTTTTCAGTATTAAATAAAAATTGAAATTTATGATTATTAAAAGCGTCAATTTGAAATGGTTTTCCCAAAATTTTCCCATCAAGCACTTTAGACCACTTTACTTTTCCGTTTGCACCTATGTAATGTATTTCGTTAGTACTGTCCTGTACAACAATATCACGCGAGTCTGTTCTGTGGTTTTTTAAAGAATATGGTCCCCACACTAGATGGTTTAAATTTAAGCTCCATAACACTCTTTTGTCCTTCTTTTCTTTTTCATTTTTTAGGATAACCGCACTGTAATAAATTCGGTCATCATACCGATTTAAATTCCAATCCAATCCACCGCAAAAATCTACTATTGATGAACTAATTACCTTTGAACTGTCAATATCTATATTATTGAATATTTCATTTTTATTGGCTAATATGTGATAAGAAAATGGGTAATTCAGCTCAAGTACTTTATTAAAATCATTGAAATCCATCTTTTTTTGATCCATTTTTTCCAACTGATATAAAAATTCTCTTTTCCCACTGGAATTTGAAATGATGTAAAAATCGTTGATTTGTGATAACTCCTTTTCACCAAAATCATATGTTGTAAAATAAGTGGAAAGTAATTCTGGAAATATGGTCTTTTCAATAGCAATTACGTCCTCATTTACATCTAGTGAAATTTCTGATGAGTCTGATATTAAATACGAATCTAGATTACCCATTGGCAACGCATCCATAAGAATAATATCATGAGATTTAAATTGTACATTATCTACTAAAGTAATTCTGGAAAAAACTTTGTTATCTTCCAAAAAAAGTATAGAATCTAAAGGGATAACTGCTTCTTCAAAAAGGTCAATTTTCAACGACTTTAAAAATGAAAAATTTGAGAAATGAGGTTTTAATAATTGACTTTTATTTTTTTCATGCGAAACTCCACTCAATTTAATTTCATTTGAATTGTATTCTAAATCCATTTGAATCCAATCATCGGCCTGAAAAAAACGTTTAACTTCATTAGATTCCTTAGATAAATTAATTGAAAAAGAAAGAGGTGAAGAACTGGTACTAAACCTCAAGTTTTCTGCAAACTCTGTTTTTGATAATGAGTCACTTGGAGAATTCATATTTTTTTTAAATGACTCCAACAGGAATTCACTGCTAGCACATATCAAAAAAGGAGGTATTAAAGCCTTGTATTCACAAAATTCAAATTGTATCGTATTTTCAATATCGCTTAACTCTGCATCTTTAACGATGTTTTTTACCATCAACCAATTTTGATTGGTATCCTTATGGTATAACCCCACAAAAACATCTCCATTTCCAAAAAGTGTAGTAAATAATGAATCATTTAGAGCAACATTGACCTTATTCAAAAATGAAACCCCGGTACTATCATTATTTGTCCATTCTGACCATAGCATATTTGTTTCCGTAAAATGCCTCAAAGTCTTCGAAAAGTTCTTAAAACGAAAAAACGAAGATGGCTCTGAGGGGAAAAAAGGTATTGGAGAAAGATTAATGAATGATTGCTCATTTAACTTGTTGTAAATTGAGTGGCACAGGACGGAAAGAGTTGTAACTATTATTAATCCTAAAATGAGCCTTTTAATCATAAATCAAAAGTAAAAATATGTCTTTGCAGCAAAGAATTAACTAGAAATACATTTTCACAAACTATTGTCAGTTTAAGAAAATCAGCCTGATCTTGATCGAAATGATCTCATTAAAAACGTAATCACCAAAATTTCAAAAAAGACAAGCACATAATGTAGGTAATAAACTTGATTTTTACTCACTATGGTTTTTAAGCTTGAAAGTTGGATTGAGCTTAATTCTTTTTTACCATAAGCTTTATCCTCCTCCACATCTGGAATTTGAAAGCCTATTAGTAACTTATTTTCTTTAGTAAGGATATATTGTTTTTGTGTCTCATTTATTTGAACATCGCTGTTATTAAGATCGGTTGCTTTGACTCCTATAAACAAGAAAATAATATAAGACAACAATAACCCGAGCATATAACCCGCTTGCTTAGAAATATCCACGGATTTAAGCACGGATTTTTCTTTTAATAGTAGGGTTTCTACTCGTCCTAAATAGGAGCCAAAAATAAAAGTGATTTGATAGCCTATATATACACACAAAGCTATTTCATAACTGTAGGAGAAAATTAAAAAGGAAATTACTACACCAAGGATAACTACTTCCACGAAAAGTGAAATTTTGTAAAAAAATTCAATATTTAATATTTTCTCATAAAAAGAAGCAACAGCCATTAATCCAAAAGCCAATACGATTCCCCCTACAGAATAAATAGCGGGTTCAAGAGGACTGTAAATAATGAAAATACTTCCAATAGAAGTGCCTAAGAATAAAGAATTGAAAAATTTATAAATAATAAAATTCTTGTGATTTAGATGTAAATTATGAATTTTCAACTCCATTTTTATTAATCAATCTTTGTTTTAGGCCCCTTTAAATTTCTAATAAATATGCTAAAAAAGGAGAAGTAATTCATATTTCTTTGTGAATAGATTATGTTATTCATTGTATTCACATGATAAAATAAGTTGAAATTTATGCTGTATACTTATAATGCATGGATAACAAAACTCATTTAGGCTTATTTCCGCTTCGAATTTTTCTTTTTCCAGGTGAACAAACAACTTTACACCTGTTTGAACCGCGTTATTTACAGTTGTCTGCAGATTGTATCAACAATAATGAAAGTTTTGGTATCCCATATCAAGGGAAAACAACACTTAGTGAATTAGGCTCACTAGTTAAAATCGTTCAAATATTAAAGAAATATGAGAATGGAGAAATGGATATTCTTATTGAATGCACTAACAATTTTAAAATAAATCATTTTGAAAATAAAAATGATCAGAAGTTATATCCAATGGGAACTATTACAACGCTGCCAAGATATGATTTTAAGCCTACCGTTGAATTAACTACACAAGCTGAAAATTATCTTTCATTACTGTTAGATCACAATGAAGAAGCTAAAACACCTGAGCTAGTTTCACTAAATAATCTGATTAACTTAGTTAATCTCACAGATGAAGAAAAAATTAAATTTTTAGGTTTTAGTGAAGAAAGAAAAAATGATTTCTTAATTAAAAAATTCAAATTTATGACCATTTTATTGAGTCAAGAAAAAATGGTTGATCAGAATTTTTACCTCAATTAAATTTCAAATTTGACGTTAAGGAAAAAAAGTATCAAAATTATTGTGCTTTTATTAAAGATTGCCACAGTAATTTTATTCACTGTCTTAATACTTAAAGCAAATTGGAAAACTTGCATCCCTGTTTTTGGTAAGCTAAGTTTATTTCATTTATCATTTTGTTTGCTCTTATTCTACACGGGTTATTTTATTAAAATTTTAAGATGGAAAAATATACTTAAGGGGTATGATATTCATGAAAACTATTTCACCTTATTCAAAGTTTTTTTGATCGGTGGTTATCTAGGTGTCATTTCTCCAGGGAAAATTGGTGATTTTGGTCGTTTGTATTACCTAAATAATAAAAACGATTCAAATGCCATACTATCTAGTCTAATCATTGATAGAATAAATGACTTAATTGTTTTAGTATTATTAGGAGGAATTGGTTTTTATTATTTACTCACACTTCACAAAATACCATTGCAAATAAACCTAGCTACCATAGTTATTGTTATTGGTTTGATCACTGTTTTTACTTTCGTCATTTATCTTCTTTTTAAAAAGAAAATACTGCATTTTTTATCTGTTTTCAGGAGTGGAATATCACTATACAACACCATTTTTCAGCTCACCGCTACCATTTTGGCTATGTTAGTATTGTATGGTACATTTATAGTAGTAGCAAATGGTATTGGTTTTGACATCCCTTTTCTAGATATGTTTTTTATTGGCGTATTTTCAGGAATAATAAACCTACTTCCCATTAGTATTCACGGAATTGGAGTTAGAGAAATTTCTCTTATTTATTTATTAGGCTTATATCAAGTAGTTTCGGACATTGCTCTGGCATACTCTCTAATTATTTTTGCACTTCAAATAATGACCTTATTACCAGGAATGTATTGGTTTTATAGAAATCCAATAAAAGCAAATTAACTATTTTCTAAGGTGATTGTTGTCCTGAATGTCCATCCACATGGCAAATAGTAAAGACTGGAATCCTGAAATGGTTAAAAAGATGAAAATGATTAAAAAATCAGTAGGGGTCTTGCTATCAGGCTGTACAAAATTTAAGATTAAATGATAAGCAAAGTATATGTTGACACCAAAAATTAAAAATGCTACATTATATAGTAAGAATAAAGGATGGAAATCTCTGAATAAATATTTCGTCCATAGCCTTTTAACAAAGCCTTTAATGAGCAGAAATAATATTGGTAGACTTACTTTAAGGACTTTTAATTTGGACTTTTCGCCTACTCCATAAACAGGCTTAATTTTTACTTCTCTTATTGTACAAAAGGCAATATTAAGCTTGATTAACATATCGTTTGGCATTCCATATCTTTTGTAAATTTTATATAATGGGATGGCATTGATGGCATGTTTCGAAATGGCTGTGTAGCCTGTTTGAGTGTCTGAAACGTGCCAATAACCCGATGAGATTTTTGTTAAAATACTCAATATAGAATTACCCAAAAATCTAACTTTAGGTATGATTACCCATGCGGATTTGTGTTGCAATCTATTGCCTTTCACATAATCTATATTTTCATTTACTACAGGACTGCAAATAGAAAGTAATTCATCAGGATCCATCTGACCATCACCCGCCATTACTGCTACACAATCTATGTCATGATCTTTACACCATTTATATCCCGATGCAATAGCTGCCCCAACTCCTCCATTTTGAGTATGCTCAATCAAGATAATTTTTTCACTTTCTTGATTTCTGTTATGATTTTTTTGAGGAGTAAAAAATTCTTTTTCGGATTGAACTCTTTGAATAAACTCAATATCTGCTCTGTTATAAGGGGTGGGCTCTGGGAGCTCAAGAAAAATAGATTTTAATTGTAGATCACTTTTATTGCTGTCCTTATCCAAATAAGCTTTCACTTTATTTAAGGTATCGTCTTTGGAACAATCATCAACAACTACAACACGATCAACGAAATCAGGCATGCTATCTAATACCATTTCGATTTGAGTTGACTCGTTGTATGAAGGGATTACAACTGCTATGGTTTTGTCATTTAACATGCATTTATTTATTTAATCCACCTAAAGCCCAATTTAAATTATTTTTGGCTAATTGAAAATTTGGATCTAAAATTAGCGCTTTTTCACAAGCACTTTTTGCTTTTAACCACTCCTCTTTTTGATTGTAACAAGCACATAAATTATTATAAACAAACTTACTTTTTATGTTTATTTCAATAGCATTTTCACAGTATAAAATAGCTTCATCATATCGTTGCAATGTATATAGTTTCTCAGTTAAATTTAAAATTATATCCTCATTTTGAGGATCATTATTAAGTTGCATAATTAGAATTTCTACTTGCTCATTTTTTGATTTAGTGTAAGGTATTAAAGCCTCTTTCAAGCTCATGCTGCTCAAATGATTTGGACTCTTTGCTAAGGCTTTATTAACTAAACTCAGTGCTTTTTCATATTGATTATTTTTAAACAGATATCTTGCATAATAATATTCTGGGTCAGGAGCTGATGAATTTAAATTAATTGCCTGATTAAAGAAATTTTCAGCTTGTTTTTTATCTCCCTTTGCGCCATAAAGTATGGCTAAATTAATTTTAACTGTATACCAATTAGGTGACTTTTCATGTGCTTGAATAAAATAAACTTCTGCATTATCGTAATCACCCTTAGCCATCAACGATAAACCATAATTCATGAGGCCTCTACCGTTATTTGGGCTCTTAATTGTTACATCATACCATAATGATTCTGTGGATGACCAAACTTTATTTCGTTCATGTGTGCCAACAGAATAGGACGAAATAAGCAACAAAACAACAATAACAAAACTCCACTTATATTGCTGTTTTTTAATTAATTTATAATAATGGAATGCTGCAAATCCAACGGCAATGAATATTCCCATAAATGGAAAAAACATCCTATGATCATTTGCAATTTGAAACAATGGAACAAGAGATGTAGGTAAGAGCGCGACAAAAAACCAGGCTATTCCAAAGGAGATGGGTCTAGTTTTTTCATTTTTGGCACATTTAAAAGCTGTAAATAGAAGAGTTAAAATCAAGAACAAGCCTAGTAAAATTCGCTTATCGTACCAGGGCGTGATAATTTCGATATCTGGATCTGCACTTAAACTTGTAGGAAGAATAAAGTTTCCAAAATAATGTAAGATGACATAAAACTGGGTGGAAATATATTCAAACTTGGTTACGTTAAAATTGGATGAAACCGTAGAACTTGGAGTTAAGTAAAGCTGATTTATAAGAAATAGAGTTGCTCCAAATATAGTCGGGACCCACATAATCTTAATCACAGAAGTAATCCATCTAGAGATTGAATTCTTTGCCAATTCATAATAGGTCTTTGGCTCAAATAAAATGACGTAAAAAAACAGAATGGGGATAAACATTACTGCTGTCTGTTTGGTCCAAATACCAATTAGAAATGAGGGTAAATAGAGATAATATTTTCTTGTCTTTTGATTTATGAATAACAAAAGAGAAACTAAAACAAATAAGGTAGAAAAAGAATCTGATCTAGCGCAGATGTAATTTATGGTTTCGGCATTGATTGTATGCGTAGCGAAAAATAGGGAAGTAAAAACAATGAAAACTTTTGTCTTAAAATCAAGTAAGAAGTTTGCTTTTTTTGATAAATGAACTATTAAAATTAAAAACAAAAACACTGTAACTAAGTGCCAGAAAAAAATATGAATATGGAAAGTAGTCGGGTTTAGTTCTCCTGAAATGGAATAATCCACTGCATTTAAAAAAGTAACCATAGGTCTATACGCTCTATTGGCAGGAAGTGAACTGAACGTTTCTGGATTGGAAAAAAAATCAGTCCAATTTTCTAAAGTCGTAATAGCACTGTTATTGACTATGGTATGAGAATCATCAAAAAAGAACGGATTATGAAAATGATTCGAATAGACCAGAACGGTTACTATTACAGTGATTATAAAACCAATCAATAATGTATTATGTTTTATAGTTGACAGCATCAATCCTTTTCTAAAATATCGTGGTTAAAAATATGATTTAATTCATCAGCTGCTTTATCCCAACTGAAATTACCCGCTTGAATTGGGCCTAATTTGGCATATTCGTCACGTTTTTTTACCGCAATAGACATGCCATTTGATATGGATTTTACATTAAATGGATCCACATAAACAACCGCTTCACCTCCTACTTCAGGAATACTGGTTATATTACTGGTTACTACAGGAACTCCGGCCATCATCCCTTCTAAAACAGGAAGGCCAAATCCTTCAAAATAAGAGACGTATATTAACGCCTCACTGGAAGCTACCCAATTACTAAGATCTAATCCTGATTTCCTACCTAGAATTTTAATATGAGATGAAATGGATGATCTCTGAAATTTTTCACCCCACATGGGTTCACCTATAACAATAAGATCAAATTTTCCATCATTATTAAAAACATTAAATGCTTCAAACATTCTCTGAATATTTTTTCTTTTATGTAAAGAACCCACATATACTAAATAAGGTCGCTCTTGACTTTGTTTGAACTTAAACTGTTTTTTTTTCTTTTCTTCGATAGGTTTATAAATGGAGTTCCCTCCATTATAAATCACACTAACTTTAGATTGATCCACTTTATAGGTGCCACAAATATCCTTCTTAGAGAAATTGGAAACCGTTACAATTTTTTTTGCTGTTTGTGCAAATAATGGCATGTACTTTTTGTAATACTTTAAAATGTGTCTTGGGACATCGTTTGGATAATGCTCAAAATTTAAATCGTGAATTACCGCAATTTGCGGAATAGATGTAGCTAAGCTGATGAAACCGTCAGGGGAAAAGAAGAAATCAATTTTATTTTTTTTGAAAAATCTGGGTAATCTTACATTAAACCAAAAGCGAAATAATTGAGGACTCCTAGCAGATGGATAAACAATAATATTAGTAATGTTTTTACCTTCAATTAATGGCTTTGTTTTTCGATCATAGAAAAAATAAAAATGATCGTCAGGTCTAAGTTGTACCATGCGATTTAGTATTTCAAAACTATACCAACCGATACCTTCTAATTTGTGCTCAATTAAATGCCTAGCATTTATTCCAATATTCATGTTAACAAATGAATTATAAGATCATCTTGGATGAAAGTATAAAATAATACTTTAGCGGCATGAAAAAATTGCTCTGTTTAACATTGGTATGTTCTCTTTTTTGGTCATGTGTCAGCCCGATACCTATTCATCGTTTTGAAGAAGAAATTCCTAAGTTAGTCCCAGATTATACCACTCTTGATCAATGGATTGCACACCCGCTAAAATTTGACAACTCTGATTTACTTCCCAAAAATTTATTGGATGATACGCTATGTTTAGACTCCATAGATGTGTTTTTCATACACCCAACCACCTATGTCAAAGGAGATCAATGGAATGCCGATATAAACAATAAAAAAATAAATAGAAAAACACATAACTCAACTATAAAATATCAGGCTAATGTTTTTTGTGGATTAGCAAATGTGTATGCTCCTGTTTATAGACAAATTCATATTCATGGTTATAAGGACAACAATAATGGCTTGAAGGCATTTGATGTGGCATACAAAGACATTGAGAATGCATTTAAGTATTACTTAAAACACTATAACCATGGGAATCGAATCGTAATCGCTGCACATAGTCAGGGAACAAATCATGCAGAGAAACTGTTTACAGACTTTCTTCTTGAAAATGACTCTATTTTACAAAAAGTGGAATTGGCCTATCTAGTTGGAATGCCCGTACACAGTTTAATTAAAGATTATCCTGCCTGTGATGATCCTTTAGATAAACACTGTTTTTTAAGCTGGAGGACGTTTTCTCATGGGTTTTACCCTAGTTATAAATACAGTGATAAAATTGCCGTGACAAATCCTGTAAACTGGAGAAGAAATGGAGCTGCAAGTTTGTATAATTCACATGAAGGTATATTGTTTCGTGATTTTAAAATAAAACACCCCAAGTCTCTAAGTGCAGTTGTTCATCAAGGCTTGCTATGGGTAACATTTGAAAGTTTTCCTATGCAAAAAATCTTTGAAAGGAATGATTATCATATCGCAGATTACAACCTATTTTGGTTAAACATCAGACGAAACTTTTATGAAAGAATGAGATATAAGGCAGAAGATGAAATAACTAACTAGGAAAAAGTTGTTTGATCTGACTTTCATTTAACTCAATCCATATTTCATTTTTTCTATTTAGCACTTGATATGGCGCTTGATAGACCGCCACGGAGTAACTATCGCTAATCTTGATTCCTAGGTCTTGTAAGACTTCTATCATCTCTCTGTGCTTTCTTTCACAAATTTCTTGTTTGGCATATCCACCAAATTCTAAAACAGCAACGTATTGATTTTTTACGACATCAAAAAAGATATTGTCATTATTTGGCTTAGGCAACTCTTTTCCAAGCCAGCTTTCAGGCATGATAAAAGAAAACGTAGATGAACTGTCTAATTGATATATGACAGGCGATGTCATGGAAATTTGTACCTCATCTTGGTTTCCACCAAAAATATAATTTGCTAATATCCCAAACTTTCCGTTAGATGAGGACATGTTGTCTATAGAAACAGATGCTTTTTGGTAATTCAAATATTTTTTAAAAATAATTCCATTTTTTTCTCCAATTAGTTCAGGTTCCATTTTAGAGGTTTTTTCAGTGACATATGCACCATACAATTGCCAGCTTACAAGAACAGTAAGACCAAGTATTAAAAAAATGACTGTTGTTTTCATGTCTTTGTGATTAAACAAATGTAATCAATTTTATCTTTTGTTTAACTTTGGTGATATATTATTAAACAAAAATGTATTTAGGAATAGATGGATGTAAGTATGGCTGGATATGCGCTCAGCTTAAAAATGAAGCCATTTCATTAAAACTTATTGAACATATCCATGAAGTCAAAAACCTGAATAGTGAACTAATTTTCATAGACATCCCGATTGGAATAGGTGATCAATTCAATAGCAGAACTATTGATTTTAAACTTAGAAAGTTATTATCCAAAAAAAGAAAAAGTAGTGTTTTTACACCCCCAATTAGAGAAGCATTAGAAGCGCCTACATATCAACTAGGAAATCAAATTAATAAATCGATTTCTGGAAAAGGGATATCCATTCAAGCTTGGAATATCGGCTATAAAATCAAAGAAGTAAATCAATTTTTATCTCAAAATCGTTCATATCAAAAGAAGATGAGTGAATCCCACCCTGAACTGTGTTTTGAATTATTAAACAATGGTCCCTTGCACCACTCCAAAAAAACATTAATGGGAATGGAAGAACGTATAAATATCATCAATTCATACATAAATATATCATTTCAAGAAATTAGAGATTTTGCAAAATTTTGCAAATCAGACAAAGCAAAAATGGATGACATAATTGATGCAGTTGTCTTATCAGTGAGTGCAATGCGTTGGGAAATGAACGGGAAACGACAAATCTCACAAGAAAACGAAAAAGACACATTAAAATTACCGTTTAACATCAAATACTAAATGGAAGAAATCAACATCATATTCCCCAATCAACTTTTTAAAACACCTTCTCTTAAGAAAGAGAACAGAACCTATTTAATAGAAGAGTACTTATTCTTTAGACAATATAATTTTCACAAGCAAAAGATACACTTTCACAGGGCATCGATGAAAAATTATGAAAAGCATTTAGCCTCTATGGGTTTTAATGTTACCTACATTGACTCTTTTGACGACAATGCCGATATAAGAACTTTTTTACAAACGCAAGTAGATGAAAAATGTACAATACATTGTTATCATCCAGAAGATAATTGGTTACAAAAAAGAATAGAAGAAAATTGTTTGAAAAAAGAAATAAAATTAGTGATGGTTGATAATCCGCTATTTTTAGCCAATCAGAAAGAACTAAATGTATTTTTTAAAAAAGAAAAGAAGAAGTTTTTCCAAACTTCCTTTTACAAAACACAACGACAAAAATTCAACCTGCTGTTAAATGAAGAGGGCAAACCGGAAGGAGGCAAGTGGACTTATGATGATCAAAATCGGGAGAAATATCCAAAAGATAGAACTCCACCTGCAATACAATATCCCAAAATAAATAACGAATTTAATAATGCTTCGACTTATGTAGAAGATTATTTTAACTCCAATTTTGGTATGATCAGTGAGGAGAAAAGATATCCAACTAATCATGAAGAGGCTGAAGCCTGGTTAAATCAATTTTTAGCCATACGTTTTAAAGAGTTTGGCCCTTTCGAAGATGCTGTAGTAAAAGAATATTCCATACTCCACCATAGCTTATTATCTCCCTTAATTAACTGCGGATTATTGAGTCCACTTGATGTTATTGAAAGTAGCATGAGATTTTACCGTGAAAAAAACATACCTATTAATTCATGTGAGGGCTTCATTCGACAAATTATTGGTTGGAGGGAGTTTATTAGAGGAGTATATGTGGCAAAAGGCACACAAGAAAGAACTACCAATTTTTGGGGGTTTAATAGAAAAATACCTCATTCATTTTACGAGGGAAATACAGGCATTGAGCCAGTTGATGATACCATACATAAAATAAAAGCTTCTAGCTATGCTAATCATATAGAAAGATTGATGATTATGGGTAATTTTATGCTACTATGTGAGTTTGATCCTGATGAAGTTTACAGATGGTTTATGGAAGTTTTTATCGATTCATATGATTGGGTAATGGTACCTAACGTCTATGGAATGAGTCAATTTGCAGATGGAGGACTAATGTCTACTAAACCATACATAAGCAGCAGCAATTACATTATTAAAATGAGTAATTATAAAAAGGGAGAATGGTGTAAAATTTGGGACGCTCTGTTTTGGAATTTCATGGACAAGCAGCGTTCATTTTTTCTAAAGAATCCTAGAATGCGTATGCTCATAAGCAGCTTTGATAAAATGGATCACATTAAAAGAGAAAACTATCTTGTTACCGCTGATAATTACCTAAATAAATTATAAATGGGACTACATAATATTACGTATAAAAATAAGGAAACCGAAAAGGAAATAAACGCTGAAATGGGTAAACCGTTTGGTTTAATTGAAAAACTGAGGCTTGGTGGGATTGGATCTAGAAGGATGATCATTGAAAATTTTAGCGAAGACATCAGCAGCCTTGCACTAAAAGTAAGTGGAATCCAATATGCTAACATCGAATTGAGACCAAATGGTATTATAGTTCACATTAATCAGGGCATCTATACCCATGCCTGGACTATACCCTATTTTAGATTATCTATTTTTAATGGCGATTTTTTTACCATTCATGGAGGAGGGAGTCACATTCAATTTAACAAAGAAAAAAGCTGGAAAGAAAACAAAGATTTTCTTCAAAAAATAGTAAAATTAAAGTCTGAATTCGTTCCTGCTTAGTTATGTATCCATACGTAAGATTATTTCGAGTTATTTTAACTCGCAACTTTAGAACCAAAGTAGATTTTCATAATCAAGGCGAAGACACCATCAATTTAATGGTGCTACCGCAAGATATTGACCCATTTATGGAATTAAATAACGGTAGATATGTAACACTTCTTGATCTTGGAAGATTTGGATATTCAATCAATGTGAATATAAATAAGTTCTTAAAACAAAATAAGTGGTCGTTGACTATTACAGGAACTTACAATAATTATCGTCATCGATTAAGGCTTTTTCAGCGGTTTCAACTAAAAACTAAGCTATTAGGATATGACGAAAAGTGGTTCTATTTTTTTCAGAAAGCAGTTAAAAATGATAAAACCTATATGGCTTCTGTAGTGCGATTTTCTTTTACATCAAAAGATGGTATCGTATTCCCTAAAGAAGTCGTTAAAACTATGGGACAAGAGTACAACCCTGGAAAACTAGATGAATGGGTTCAGGATCTTAGCAAACACCAATTATTCAAAAAATAAAAAGGAGGACATCAGTCCTCCTTCTTACCTTTATGTTATAAGTGAAACTGAATTATGCAGCTTCTTTTGTTGAATTAACTGCTAAGTTGTAAACAACTAATCCAAAACCTATTTTGTTGATAGCATCACCAATGTTGTAAATTACATCCATTGCTAAATCCATACCGAAGATTTGACCTTCAGCACCATACCAACCAGCTGTTCCAGCCATATACCCTATTGGATAAATAGCCCAACCAATTAAAACAAATTTACATAAGATGTTGTGAGCTGCTAATACATTACCTCCAGCTGAAGTAGCAAGTGATTTTGCCTCTCCAAACATGATTAAGTATACAATGTAGAAGTATGCTGCACCAGAAATACCACCCCAAAGAGCAGCTTGATCTCTGTTTACACCTTCACCCCAATATCCTGTAACTAACATTACAACTGAAGCTCCGATTAATGTCCACATTAATCTTTTAGTAGCACCAGCTGCTCTAAGGATAAGGTAAAATTCAACACACATTAACGGAACTGTAAGTACCCAGTCAACGTATCTGAAAAATGTAGGAGATTCCATATTGGTTGCCCAATAATCTCTCATGTAATAGTAGTGTACTGCAGCGATAAATGTAATCAAACCAGACACTAAAATTGATGTGCGCCACTTTTTATCAAATGAACTCATCGATAGAAAGAAAAACGCTGATGCTGCCATCATAGCCATACATCCAACGAAAAATGTAAAACCTACATAATCGTCAGTAGCCATTTTTGGCACAGCAAGAAAGAAATTGTTTAAAGTTTCCATTTAATTAAATTTTAGGTTTGTTCAACAAATTTATATATAGATTAAACAAAACTCCAAATATTTGTTAAATTATTTTTTACCAATAGTAAACATTTTTTCATTTTTATGATTAGTAAGTGTTTATTTTACACTTTCTTAATTTTGCCAAATTTTATTAAAAATGAGCTAAAAAGTGTAAAAAATGACGATAATTAAACTAACTTTTTGTCTGTATTTTAGCACACATTTATGAAAATACTTGCATTAATATCTACCATCTTTTTAGCTATTACAAGCTATTCTCAAAATGAATTAATCCTACAAAAAATTAATTCAGAAAATAAACCT
Organism: Bacteroidota bacterium; assembly: GCA_036159515.1. Classification (GTDB taxonomy): domain Bacteria; phylum Bacteroidota; class Bacteroidia; order Flavobacteriales_D; family Parvicellaceae. Next base: position 41,491 of record JAYYEV010000105.1, read on the forward strand.
TGGACAGACACTGTAATAAATGATAGTGAGCAAAAATTTACTTTTGCCGTTGTCACTGATCGTACCGGTGGACATCGCGAAGGTATTTGGCAAATAGGAGTGGAGAAATTAAATTTAATGCAACCTGCATTTGTAGTTAGTGTGGGCGATTTAATAGAAGGCTACACGGAAAACAAAAAACAAATTAATCAACAATGGAATGAATTTAACGAGATGGTTAATCAATTAGAAATGCCATTTTTTTAT
>JAYYEV010000106.1:0-4629 GCA_036159515.1 Bacteroidota bacterium
CTGACTGGAACATCTGCTAAGTATCAAAAGAAAGTTTCACAAGCTGTGAAAAGAGCAAGACACTTAGCCATTCTTCCTTATTTAGCTGACCAATTAAAATAAAAAATCATGGACGTATTACTAAAAAAAGATGTCGAAAGATTGGGCAGTAAAGATGAAATCGTTTCTGTTAAAAACGGATACGGAAGAAATTACCTAATTCCTAAAGGTTTAGCTGTTTTAGCTACTACATCAATTAAAAAAATGCATGCAGAAACAGAAAAACAAAGAGCTCTTAAAAATGAAAAAATTAGAGAAGAAGCAACGGCAACACTTGCTAAACTAACTAAGAAAACATTTAACGTTCCTGCAAAAGTAGGAGAAAATGGAAAGATATTTGGTTCTGTTACCAACGTTCAAGTTGCTGACTTATTAACTAAAGAAGGTTTCATTGTAGATCGAAAAAACATTAAACTTTTAACTGACAACATCAAAAGTGTGGGAAAATATGAAGCAGAAATAACGCTTTATAAAGATGTTAAAGGTAAGATTACATTTGAAGTAGCTGAAGGATAATTTTCATCCTAAAATTATTAATAAAAGCCCCAACATTGGGGCTTTTTTTTTACATTCATATTTCATGAAAAATCGATTACTTTTCATATTTATCCTTTTTCTTTCATCCTTCTCATTTGCTATTAATGAAGATTCACTTTTAAGATCTTGGAAGAACACCAATATAAATGACACACTAAGGATAAACGCTGTTGAATCGCTAATCACAAATAAATACTTACTAAGTAACCCCGATTCTGCTATTTTATTGGCAAACAAAATGTATGAATTAGCCTTTAAAACCCACAACATAAAGTCAATGGCTAATTCACTCAAACTAGCAGGTGTTGGAAACTATTATATAGGAAATCTTGAAGAGTGCCAAGAAAGTTTTAAAAAGTCAGTAAGTCTATTTAATTCTATAAATAGAAAAATGGATGCAGGTAAGGTCTTAAACAATTTAGCGAGTGTGTATAGGTTGAGAGGAAATTATTTAGAATCCATATTAAGTTACCAAAAAGCAGAAAAAATTTTCAGGCAAAAAGGCGATGATGAAAAATTACAACTAGTGCAATTTAATATTGGCACTGTTTATCTGTTAATGGAAGATTATGATAAAGCCTTAGAATACACTCAAAATTCCCTATCTGGATTTTTAAATAGAAACGATGATATAAATATTATCAATGCATTGAATAACATAGGGAGTATCTACTATTTTCAAAAAAAATATAAAATTTCTAAGGACTTTTATGAACAATCTCTTTCTAGAGCACAAAAGATTAACAACAAACAATTATTGGGAAATGCAAATTTGAGTTTATCAGAAGTTTTATTTGATGAAAATGAAATTTCCAAATCTAAATTTCATGTTGATGAAGCCATCAAAATTTTTGAAGAAATTAAATACAAAGGTGAGCTTGTAAAAGCAAACATACTACTTGGTGAGATCTATTTTGAACAAAATAAAATTGATGAAGCTATTGAAAAGCTTAAATATGCCTTACAAGAAGCACTTAAAAGTTCTGACGTAAAAAGTATTGAAGAAGCAGCTTATGAGCTTTATAAATGCTTCAAACATAAGCGAATGGCGGAACAGTCATTAGCCTATTTTGAACTATCAAAAAAATACAACGACAGTATTAAAAATCAAGAAAAGACAAAATCTTTTTTCAAAAATGCAATTTCATATGAATTTGAAAAAAAGGCATTAGCAGACAGCATAACTAATGCTGAGCATTTAAAAGTTAAAGAAGCAGAACTTGAAAGAGAAAAAGCTTTAAAACAACGCAACAGAACAATAAGTTACGGTCTTGGTTTTGTAGTGGTACTGATAATTGGATTTTCGTTTTATTTATATAACAGAGTGATTATTATAAGAAGACAAAAAAACATCATTGATATCCAAAAATTAAAAGTGGATAATGCTTACCAAAAGTTAGAGATTGAAAAGAAACTGGTTGAGTCCAAAAATAAGGAAATAATGGCATCCATTTCATATGCTAAAAGGATTCAAGACACTCTTCTTCCTAAGAAAAATTTAATGACGACATTTTTTAAAAACTTCGTGTTATTTTACAAACCAAAAGATATAGTATCAGGTGACTTTTACTGGTTTAAAAACTTTGGTAGTACAGCTGTCCTAGCAACTGTAGATTGTACTGGACACGGTGTGCCTGGAGGATTTATGAGCATGATGGGCAGTTTACTTTTAGATAAAATAATTCAAGGTCAAGATCTAGAACCCTCCGAAATTCTTCTACATCTAAATGACAACATTGTTCGAATTTTGGATCAAAAAGACGGTGGAGAAATACAAGATGGTATGGATTTATCTATATGCGTAGTAAATAAAGAGAGTAGAAAAATGGCATTTAGTGGAGCTAGAAATGGTATTATAATTGAAAACAAGGGAGAAATAATAAAATTTGATGCGGATTTAATACCCGTTGGAGGAACATACTCTAAAAAGAGTGCTAAAATGGAAAGAAAGTATACTAATCACCAAATTGATATTGATCAAAACGCATGGGTTTATATGTATTCTGACGGATTTCACGACCAGCTTAGCAGTACGAAAATGGTTTCTTTTGGCATGGAAAGATTTGAAAATTTACTTAAGGAGACTTCTTTAAATGCTAATGAAAAGGATGAATTTCTTGAAAATGAATTTAATGAATGGAAAGGAAATTTCCCTCAAGTAGATGATTTATTAATTGTTGGTTTTCAAATTTAAAAAGCTTCTCCAATAAAAAAGTAAATACCTCTGCCCTCTTCTGTAAAAGCTACGTCAACTCTTGTGTAGATATCCTTTTCAGGAAAAACCAAAAATCGCAGTCCCAAACCTCCAGTGGGTAATAAGTTTTTAAATTGAAAAGTTTCATTTTCATCATATACCTGCCCAGCCGCCATAAATGCACTAGCTCCCCATCTTCTAGAAAATTTAAAGGGTAAGATTCGATATTCTAATTGTCCCGCAATTAAATTTTTGTCCCTATATCTTCCTAAGTAATAACCTCTCATTAGACTTTCACCCCCCATTAAAGAAAGCATATTAAAAGGCGCATTCCCTAAGGTAAATTGGCCATAAAGTTGAGCTGCTAAAACAGTATTTTTCTTGACAGGCACATAAAATCGATTATCAGTAATGTAAGAAGTGAAATTAAAATCACTACCAAAATCCCGGTTATAATTTAAAACCACCCATTCACTGTAAATCCCTTTTCTTGGGTTTAGAGCATTATGAATATTATCATATAATATCCCCAATCCCAATCCTAAGTTTGTAGAACCATTTGCACCTACTGATGGTTGTTGGTGATTGGGAGTAACATCTTTGTATTTCACACTACTTAAGCGCTGGTAATCCAACTCTAAACCTACATATAAAGATGGAATTACAGCCCTTAAAAAGCGTTCTCTAAAAAGTGAATAGTTACCATCAATTAATGAAATGCGTTCTGATTGGCTGTCAGGTCCGATCCCAAAATAAAGCAAAGGGAAACTTTGATATCTAGCTCTTCCTAAAAAAAACCATTTGTTTTTATCAGTATAAAGCATATGATCAAGCCAAATTCCATATTGGTTCTCTAATGTGTAAAAAGTAAATGCTTTTACTTCACTTAACCTATTTAACAAATCTCTTTTAGCCGAATAAATATATAAACTTGAAAATCCAATTTCCCATCTAGTTTCGGGTGAGTATGCCAATGTAGGATATGTCATGAATTTAGGAGCAGATAGATCATTGGTGTCATTAATTAACTTGTTAAAATACCGCTTAAAAACACCATCGCCATCCTTATTTATTTGTGCGCTAACAGAAACAAGTGTAAACTGCGACAGAAAAAATATGAAACCGATACGTAAATTCATGAAGGATGCGAAGATGCAAATTCTTTTATGAATAATAAAAATTATTAAATTAAAGAGATGTTAATAAATTTATTTAGAAAACTATTCTTGGCATCTTTATTTAATAAATTTATTACGATTGTAATACAGATATTTACATTAAATCTAAAATTAAAATATCAAAAAAAATATTTAGGTAAGCACCATTAATTAATCAACACCATGAGAACAAATCTTTTCATATTACTTACTATTTTTATTACTAATCTAGATGTAATATGTCAAATGCCATCCCCAGCTATTATAGCATCTGATGCCACTGTTTCGCCTGGTCAAGCAGTAGATATTGTGTTTTTATCTGATAATGATGAATTTTGGAATATTGTTACCTTCAATGGTACCATTACATGGGATCCTTCTGTGTGTTCCTATTCAGGGCTGGTAAGTACTCAACTATTCCAAATGAATGTGACTAATTTTGACACTAGTCAAATTTCCAATGGGATTCTAACATGGAATTGGATGCATATGATTACCATTGGACAATCTATCCCAAGAGGACAGGAAATTTTCACGCTGAAATTTACAGCTTCTAATACAGGTGGATTATCAACTCCAATTGACTTTAGTAGTACTCCAAACCCCATGTATTGGAACAATTTTGCTGGTTGGAATGGCACAACACATAGTACGCCAGGAACTTTTACGATCATAGGATGCCCTCAACCTAGTGCCGATTTC